>USKC01000238.1 GCA_900555195.1 uncultured Lachnospiraceae bacterium | reverse complement strand
GAAAAGGCTGCTGCGGAATTTTTGCGGCGGCCTTTTGCTCTGTAATACGCAAAAAGAGAGGAGTGTATGACATGAAACAAATCGTAACCGGCGGACAGATGAAGCTATTGGACAGTTACACCATTGAAAAAATGGGGATTCCGTCTCTGGTACTCATGGAGCGGGCTGCCCTGAGTGTCTGTCAGGCGCTTCGGGAGGAAGAATTTCCCCTGGAAAAAGTTTTGGTCCTCTGCGGTACCGGCAATAACGGCGCGGATGGCGTGGCAGTGGCACGGATGCTTCATGCGGCAGGGGTTTCCGTTGATATCTGTATACTTGGGAAAAAGGATCATTATACAGAAGAAATGAGAAAACAAGTGGATATTGCAGAAAATTATCACATATCCTTTGTCAAGAATGCCGTACCTGTTGAATATACTACTATAGTAGATGCTGTCTTTGGCGTAGGCCTGTCCAGAGAAGTGGGCGGGGTTTACAGAGACACCATCGAAGCTCTGAACCGGTCAGATGCCAAGGTCATGGCAGTGGATATTCCCTCCGGAATCAGTGCAGACACGGGAAAAGTGCTGGGCTGCGCAGTGAAAGCTGATGTGACCGTAACCTTTGCCTATGAGAAAGCAGGCCTTTTATTTTATCCGGGTGCTTCTTACGCGAGAAAGATAAAAACAGCCGATATCGGGATCTATATGCCGCCTCAGAATGATTTTGAACTGTCCATCCAAAGTTGTGAGGATAAGGATTTGTTCCGGATCCCCGTCAGAAAGCCGGATGGGAATAAGGGAACCTTCGGAAAGGTGCTGCTGTTTGCCGGAAGCAAAGGAATGGCAGGCGCTGCGGTCCTTTCCGCTTTGGCGGTGCTGCATTCCGGCGCTGGGATGGTGCGTATTCTCTCAGGAGAAGAGAACCGGCAGATCCTCCAGACTTGTGTTCCGGAAGCGATGCTTTCGGTTTATGATGATACGCCGGAGGGGCAGAGGAAGGCGCTTTTGGAAGCGCTTTCCTGGGCGGACGTGGTAGCTGCCGGCCCAGGCCTCGGAACACAGGAGGCGGCACACCGTATTCTGACCTGGATGCTGGAGGAGATACGTTCGCCGCTGATACTGGATGCGGATGCCATCAACATCCTGGCCCGGGATGAGGAACTGTTGCAGGCGCTTTGCCTGAGGCAGCGGCAGCAAGAACGGCATATCGGCTTGGTGCTGACGCCGCATCCCGGGGAACTGTCCCGGCTTTCGGGTCTGGCAATCGATGAAGCCCTTCAAGATCCGTTTGCCGTCTGTGCCAAATGGGCCGAAAGGCTTGGCGCGGTCTGCCTGTGCAAGGGTGCGCGGACCGTGGTTGCTGAGCCTGCGGGAACCTTTTATGTGAATACGAGCGGCAACAGCGGCATGGCGACTGCAGGAAGCGGGGATGTCCTCACCGGAATTCTGGCTGCCCTGCTCGCACAGGGCATGAAGCCGTTTGAGGCGGCCTGTGCAGGCGTATATCTGCATGGATGTGCGGGAGATGCGGCTGCAGCCCAAAAGAATGCATACAGTCTTGTCGCCAGGGACCTGATCCTGGGGCTGGACGGGTTGATGAAATAAAGGAAGGAAAGGCAGGCTATAGATTGAGATGAGCGGATGGAAAGAATACGAGAGAGTTTGGGCAGAAATTGATCTGGACGCCATTGTTGAAAACGCAAAGCTCTTGAAAGAATGCTCCGGCGAACAGACAAAGCTGATTGCGGTAATAAAGGCGGACGGGTATGGACATGGAGCGATTCCCATCGCCCGTGAGTTGGAGACGCTTCCTGAACTGTATGGATTTGCGGTGGCGACTGCGGAGGAAGCGTTCGTCCTTCGCGGAAGCGGAATACGCAAGCCGGTGATGATACTGGGCTATGCATTTCCTTCCTGTTATGAAAGGCTGGCCAGAAGGGATATCCACCCCACAGTATTCAGAGAGGATATGATCGGACAGCTGAGCCGGACGGCTGTCTCCAGCGGGTGTACGATAAAGGTTCATATCAAAGTGGATACAGGGATGGGACGGATCGGAATCCGCCCGGATGAGGAAGGAATTCAGTTTGTACGCAAATGTCTGGAAGCCCCCGGCCTTGAAATCGAGGGGATCTACACCCATTTCGCCCGGGCGGACGAACGGGATAAAACTTCTGCACAGAAGCAGCTCGCTTTGTTCCAGGATTTCTGCGGCCGGATAGAGGAAGAACTCGGTATCCGCATTCCGGTGCGGCATTGTGCCAACAGCGCGGCGATTCTGGAGATGCCAGGCTTAAAGATGGATGCGGCGAGAGCCGGCATCAGCCTGTACGGGCTCTGGCCATCCGAAGAGGTGGAAAGAAAGTTCCCGCTGAAGCCGGCCCTTTCTCTCAGAAGCAAAATCATTTTCATAAAGGAAGTGGAAGCAGGGCAGGAGATCAGCTACGGCGGAGCCTTCACCGCGCCTGGCCGGATGAGAGTGGCCACGATACCTGTGGGATACGCGGATGGATATCCAAGAACCCTTTCCGGATGTGCCCATGTGCTGATTAGCGGAAAGCGTGCGCCCATCCTGGGCAGGATCTGTATGGATCAATTCATGGTGGATGTGACAGAACTTCCGGATGTCAAGGAAGGCGATGTGGTGACTTTGATCGGCAGCGAAGGGGAAGAGGCTATTACGATGGAGCAGCTGGGTGAATTGTCTGGCCGTTTTAATTATGAGCTGGCCTGCTGCCTGAACAGGCGCGTGCCGCGCATATACACGAAGGGCGGAAGGATTGTCTACACACGGGACTGTTTCCAGGATTATTCCTGATCAACAAAATTGAATATCCTTTTTGGAAAAGGGAATACTACAGGTATCAATTCCAAAAAGGAGAAACGGTATGCGCAGAGGAGATATTTATTATGCGGATTTAAGGCCGGTCGTGGGTTCAGAACAGGGAGGCGTGCGTCCGGTCCTGATTATACAGAATGATGTGGGGAACCGGCACAGCCCCACGGTGATCTGTGCCCCCATTACGTCCAAGACGAATAAGACCAAGCTTCCCACGCACATTGAACTGCGCGCGGGGCAGTACGATATTGTGAAAGATTCGGTCATCCTGCTGGAACAGCTGCGTACCATAGACAAACAGCGCCTGAAGGATAAAGTGTGCCATCTCGACGCGCCGGTTATGAATCGTGTGAATGAAGCCCTCAAGGTCAGCCTGGAATTAATTACATAAGCTGAATGGGGTTTCTTGACGTTTGACCGTACGAATGATATATTAAAATAATTGAAAAGCGATCAGTAAAGAACAAAAGAGTAAAAAGGAGAACGAGGATGTCAGGACATTCAAAATTTGCAAATATCAAGCATAAAAAAGAAAAGAACGATGCTGCTAAAGGAAAGATTTTTACCATTCTGGGCAGAGAAATCGCAGTGGCTGTAAAAGAAGGCGGCCCGGATCCGAACAATAATTTCAAGCTGGCTCAGGTGATTGCAAAGGCCAAATCCAATAACATGCCCAATGATACGATTGAACGCGGTATTAAAAAAGCTGCTGGAGACGTAGGAAATGTGAATTATGAATATGTGACCTATGAAGGATATGGGCCAAACGGCATCGCCATCATTGTGGATGCGCTGACAGACAATAAGAACCGTACGGCTGCCAATGTAAGAAGCGCATTTACCAAGGGAAACGGCAACATCGGGACGCCCGGCTGCGTATCCTTTATGTTTGATAAGAAGGGGCAGATCATCATTGATAAGGAAGAATGCGAGATGGAAGCGGATGACCTGATGATGACAGCCCTCGATGCAGGAGCCGAAGATTTCTCAGAGGAAGAGGATTCGTTTGAAATTCTCACCGGTCCGGATGATCTGGAAGTGGTGAAAAAGGCTCTGGAAGATGCAGGCGTGGTCATGGCGAGTGCAGAAGTGACCATGCTCCCGCAGAATTATGTGGAGCTTACAGACGAAACGGCGATCAAGAACCTGCAGAAGACGCTGGATCTCCTTGATGAAGATGATGACGTGCAGGCGGTTTACCACAACTGGGATGAGTAAAGGACAGGGAACGAGCATGAAGAAACCATACGCGAAGGAAACGATATGTATTCAGTCCGGCTGGAAGCCGAAAAACGGGGAAGCGCGTGTTCTTCCGATCTATCAGAGCACTACATATAAATATGAGACGTCGGAACAGATGGGACGTCTGTTTGACCTGGAAGAGGAAGGATATTTTTATACGCGTCTGCAGAATCCTACGAATGACTGTGTGGCCCAGAAGATCTGTGAACTGGAAGGCGGTGTTGCTGCCATGCTCACCTCCTCCGGCCAGGCGGCCAATTATTATGCGGTCTTTAATATCTGCGAGGCGGGAGATCATGTGGTGCTTTCTTCCACAGTATACGGAGGCACATTCAATCTGATCACCGTTACGATGAAGAAGATGGGAATTTCCTGTACCATCGTGGATCCGGATGCTGATTATGAGACGCTGTGCGCTGCGTTCACGGATAGAACGAAATGCGTGCTGGCGGAAACGATAGCCAATCCGGCGCTGGTGGTGCTGGATATTGAGAAGTTTGCCAGAGCCGCTCATGAGCATCAGGTGCCTTTGATCGTGGACAATACCTTTGCCACGCCCATCAACTGCAACCCTTTCCGCTGGGGAGCGGATATTGTGACCCATTCCACCACGAAATACATGGACGGCCATGCGATGTGCGTGGGAGGAGCAATTGTGGATTCCGGCAATTTTGACTGGGGCCTTTATCCTGACAAGTTTCCGGGGCTGTGCAGCCCGGATGAATCCTATCACGGTGTGGTCTATACGGAAAAATTCGGCAAGAAAGCATACATTACCAAGGCCACGGTGCAGCTGATGCGCGATCTCGGCTCGATCCAGTCTCCCATGAATGCGTTCCTTTTGAATGTGGGCTTAGAGACGCTGCATCTGAGGATGCCCAGACATTGTGAGAATGCCCAGAGGGTAGCGGAGTATCTGGAAAGCCATGAAAAGGTAGCCTGGGTGAATTATCCTGGGCTTAAAAGCAGCCCCTATTATGAACTTGCCAGGAAGTATATGCCGAATGGGACCTGCGGCGTGATTTCCTTTGGCTTAAAGGGAGGCAGAAGCGCTGCGGAAAGAATGATGGATAAGCTGGAATTGGCGGCCATTGTCACGCATGTGGCAGATGCCAGAACCTGTGTGCTTCATCCTGCCAGCCATACACACAGGCAGATGAACG
>USKC01000237.1 GCA_900555195.1 uncultured Lachnospiraceae bacterium | reverse complement strand
CCCCCGCCTACAATTCCCGCAATTCCCATAAGGAACAGCAACAATGTATGGGGAAGGCCCTCCCCATAGATCGCCACCGCAGTCGCTGCCGCTCCGCCCATGAGGATCTGGCCTTCTCCTCCTACATTCCACAACTTCATCTTAAAAGCAAGTCCGAGTCCCATTGCCGCAGTCAGCAGCGGAATCATCCTTTTCACCGTTTCCTGTATGAATATCCTTCTTCCGAAAGCCCCGTATATCAGACTTCCAAATACCCTGAGCGGATGGTATCCCATACACAACAGGATAATACTGATCATCCCTGCTGCAGCCAACAGAGAAGCCATTCTTACCAGCCATACCCTCTTTCCGGATGCATGGACTCTTTTTCTCACACTTAACATCTATTCATGCACCTGCCTCTCCCGCCTTGACACACAGGTATCCCACTTTCTCTTTTGTGGTATCCTTCGGCTTTACAATCCCACTGATGGCATGATCGGACAGCACCATAATCCGATCGGAAATGCCCATAAGCACATCCAGATCCTCTCCTACGAACAAAATTGCAGTACCATTTTGCTTTTCCTGATTCAATAGGCGATATACTGCATAGGAGGAATGGACATCAAGCCCTCTTGTCGGATAGGCTACGATCAATACTTTAGGGTTCCGCTTCATCTCTCTGCCAAGGAGGACTTTCTGTATGTTGCCGCCTGATAAAAGGCGTACCTGAGTAGAGGCGCCCGGCGTTGCTATTTCCAGCTGTTCAATCAGTTCCTCCGCCTTTCTGTGGGCCTCCTTCCGGTTAACGAAAACAGACTTTCCTGCCCTATAATATTGCAGCAGTATATTATCCGTCATATCAGCCGACGCAATTAGCCCCATTCCGAGACGATCTTCAGGTACAAATCCAATTCGGACACCCAATTTGTCCCGCTTCATCGGATCCAGTCTCGTGATGGAAATCGGTTCGCTATTAAAGTATACAATATCTCCGCTTTCCGCAAAACTAACACCGGCTAACGCCTCGCATAATTCCTTCTGCCCATTTCCAGCTATCCCTGCGACCCCAAGGATTTCTCCCGAATACATTGCAAAAGAAATTCCGTCGATCACAGGGACACCTTCTTGATTCCTGCAAACCAGATTTTTTACTTCAATCCGCTTCTTTTTTCCCTTCATCTTGGGACATTCCAGAGAAAGTGTCATCCGTTTGCCGACCATCATTTCTGCAAGCATATGTTCTGTTGTATTTTTTGTTTTCACGGTGGCCACCTGCCTGCCTTTTCGCATGATATACACTTCATCCGAAATGCTAAGGACTTCCCGAAGCTTATGCGTAATGAGAAGGATCGCCTTACCGTCTTGCTTCATTGTCCTCAAAACAGCAAACAGGCTTTCCGCTTCCTGAGGGGTGAGCACAGCGGTCGGTTCATCAAGAATCAGTATATCCCCTCCTTTCATCAATACTTTTATGATCTCTACGGTCTGCTTTTCTGAAACGGACATATCCTCTATTCTCTTATCCGGATCGATTTGAAATCCATATTTCTCTGCAATATTCAGTATTTCCCGGCGGATAGTTTTTCTTGTCTTTCTCCTTCCCTTCAGGCAGATAGCCACATTGGCAACCACATCCATCCTATTCACCAGCATAAAATGCTGATGGACCACCCCAATCCCAAACCTTGCAGCATCTTCGGGAGTTCTGATGCGCGCAGGTTTGCCGTGGATGCGGATTTCTCCCGCATCCGGGCAATAAATCCCCTCAATCATATTGATAAGCGTCGTCTTCCCGGAACCGTTTTCTCCCAGCACCGCCAGAATCTCTCCTCCGTATAAGCTCAAGCTCACACATTGGTTTGCTGTAACCTCTCCAAAAGATTTGGACAGATTTCTCAATTCCAGAACCAGTTCTTTCTTTTCCATATATCTATTCCTTCATCATTCTATAATATGGATTCCCTGCAACACTTCGCCAAAGGATGGTGCCGATTTTGGTTCGACATATACTTCCCCATCCGCAAGAATCTCTTCTCCATCCTGATTATACAAAGGTCCGACAAAAACGGCCTTTTCTCCGGATATAAACTCAGCTTCAGCCGTATCCACCGCTTCCTTCACCGCAGCGGCTGTATCCTCATCCAAAAGATCAGAATGAATATCCGCCAGGTAAACCATGCCATTTTCCAGCGTTCCGATATAATCCTGAGGGATCTCAGACTGTGTCCCATCCATAACGGACTGTACAACGTATGTCAGATATCCTGATGTATCCCATCTTGCCGATGTAAGCACTGCATCCGGTGCAACGGACGTCATATCACTATTATATGGGATGAAAAACACTCCGTTTTCTTCACATGTGGTCGCGCCGGCAGTGGAATCAGCATGATGGCTGATGACATCGCAGCCGTTATCAATCAGTGTTTGTGTAGCCTGCCCTTCCAATGTGGTATCGTACCATTTATTCAGATAAATGGCGTAGCATTCAATATCAGGGTTCACAGAAAGCGCGCCCAGATAGAAGGAATCCAGGCTGTTATTCACCTCTGTATAATCCATTGCTGCTACAAATCCGATCTTATTGGTTTTGGTGGCAAGCCCTGCCACAATTCCGGACAAATAACGAACTTGATTCATCTGGCCAAAATAATTATGCATATTGGGAAGGCCTGATTGTGCAGCTTTCACCCCGTTAAAATGGCAGAAAGTGATGTCTGGATACTCCTGGGCCACTTCAATCATATAATCTTCATGTCCATGCGCCAGTGCAAAGATCACCTGGCAACCATCTTCCGCCAGTTCCCGAATTGCTGTAGCGGCTTCCGCGTTTTCAGGTATATTATATTTGTTGATAATCTGAGATTCATCCAGCCTGAGCGTTTCCGCCATCTTCCAGGTGGCCTGGTCATGGTTATAGGTATATCCCATATCGCTGGGATCCGCAAAATGGACAAATCCTATCTTTAAATCCTCTTTCGCAACGCCCTCCTCTGGATCGGAAGTGGATGCGGTTGTCTCCGTCTCACAGCCGCACAAAGAAACCAGAAGCATTGCGCATACCATAAACAGAATCAAATATTTTTTCATAATTTTTCCTCCGCCAAAACAACTGCCGTCTCTTTTTCAAACTGTTCTTCGGTAAACAATATCAGATCCGTCGTTCCTCTGTTCGTCTAAACGCACAAAACCAGGCAACATCTTTCCGAATGTGCCTGATTCTGTGCATTCCGTTGCTTACTGCGCCCTCCAATCCGCAAGCAGTTCTTCAGATTCCACCACTAAGCCCAGATGCAGGGAAATCATACGCAGCGCCGGTTCTTCCAGGTGTTCGGATCCCCTTGTGAGGTCTCGCGGCACCACAATCCTAAAATCTCTATTTGCACCGTCAAAGGCAGTATTAATTACACAACAATCCGTCATACATCCGGTCAGAACGATTCTTTTCATTCCCAGATTTCTCAGCAACAGTTCCAGATCTGTGGGATAGAACGCTGATAATCTCTTTTTCGTGCTGACAATATAATCTTCTTCATGCACGTCAATAGAAAACTGATTCCATTTGGTACCTTCGATCGCATGTTCATCGATATTAGGGATTTCTCCTACTGTGATTGGAAAAACCATCCTCCATGCAGAGGGGTTCAGTTTTTCATCCGCCATCCCTTTTCTCAAAACGGAACGCACATGGATGATTGGGATATCAAGTTCCCTGCACTCTGCCATAAAATGATTCAGAGGAGCAATAATTTCCCTTCCCCTCGGAGAAGGACATGGGCAATTGGGATCCTCTGACAAATGCCCTTCATGCATATCTATGGTGATGACGGCAGTTCCTTCCTTCTTCAAAAAAACATCATGCAAGTTCTCAGGTACTGGTTTTTTAATGCTGTCAAAATATGCTTCCATAATAATCTCCTTTTCTCATTCCGCTTACATATGAATCTTTAGGTCTCTCAAGTCCGGCTACATATAGGAACGTTTGTCTTCTTTATTCATCCGGATTCATCTTCTCATATTTCGGACGGAGTAATATATTATTGATAATGTTCAGAACAATCAAAAGAATGATACCGACCAGCATAGGCTGTGTCACAATGGACTGCACTGCCGCGGGCAGCATGGCTGTGAAGTCATCCGGCAGGAACATGCATCCGATTGCTATAATATAGGGGACCGCAGCAGTGACCACATTCAGATTATCCCACTTCTCAACTTTACTCAGGGTCTGGATCCCTGAAATTGCAATTGTTCCAAACAGTACGACGGTCGCGCCGTTCAAAACAGAGGAAGGGATAATAGCAATCAGCATCCCCAGTTTCGGGAAGAAGCCGAGTATGATAGCAATGATGCCCATCCCAAGAGCTGCTATTCTGCTTCCAACGCCAGTAACGCGGATGATTCCGACATTTTCCGGATAAGTAGTGGTAGCAACGCCTCCGACCACCGCGCCGACGATATTTCCGATCGCCATACCAAAGATACCTCCGTTCGCCCGGGTTTCATTGATCTCCTGGCCATCCCATCCCGCTACCAGGTTATACATGCCAAGCGCTTCAGAAACCGCATGGAAATATGTTACTAGCATCAGTACAACGACCCCTGCATTCACGCTGAACCCGAAGGTGAAAAATCTGGGAAGGCTAATCCATGAAGCGGAAACTACTGATGAAAAATCCAGGCCGCCTACAAATGCATAGCAGATCGTTCCAACAATAATTCCCCAGAGCATAGCTCCGTTTTTCATAATTCCCTTCTTGCCAAACAGCATAAACAACACGGTGGCCAGAATTGTAATAAAAGCGCAAAACAGTTCACCCCATGGATAAGTAGCGGTCCCAGAAGTTCCAAAGCATCCGGGAACTGCGATCTGAGCCAGCTGTGTACCGATGATTAGTGTTAGCGTCCCGAATACGATTGGCGGAGTTAAAAACTTGGTACATTTTCCAATCAGCCCAAATTTCTTTATCGGAATGGATAACAGTGCAATAACGATCGCAGCTATGAACAAAGAACCATAAGCTGTATCCAGACCGTATGCAATACCCGTAGTCAGGATGGCGGACATAAAAGCCGCCGTCGGCCCATGCACCATGGGTAATCTCAACACAAATACCGTCTGCAGGATGGTGGTAATACCTACCGTAATAAAGCATGCCTGCACCAGATATCCAATATCCGATGCCTCCAGGCCGCATGCCGAACCGATAATTCCAGGGACAACCAACAGGAAAGTGATTCCCAGCAAATGCTGAACTGCATAGAGC
>USKC01000236.1 GCA_900555195.1 uncultured Lachnospiraceae bacterium | reverse complement strand
TTGTTTTTTATGCGGCAGGCATATTTTGTATTGTCCTGCCGGAAGTGTCACCGGCAGCAGCCTGTTTCAGCTGTGGAATTGCGTTGACGGCATATGGGGTCATCAAGCTCATCGGATATTTTTCGGACGATCTGTTCTGTCTGGCATTTCAGTATGATCTGGGCTTCGGCCTTTCCATGATCGTGCTCGGCGCCATAATCATGGTGCTGAATGTACGGATTCAGGAACACATACAGCCGATCGTGGGACTTCTGATTCTGCTGGATGGGATGCTTAAGATCCAGACGTCAAAGGACGCCAGAAAGTTTGGCTTGGAGACATGGTATCAGCTCCTGATCCTTGCCGTCCTTGCAGGAGCGCTGGGCGCGGCGATGGTGGTCATGGCTTTCGTGGAAAAGTCCTCCCATGTGGTGAACGGATTCGCGCTGCTGGCGGAGGGGATCATGAACCATATGCTGGTGAATAAGACGGTATTGCCGGAACACGGTATCTGACCATGGCTGATGGAAAAAGACGGAACGGATAAGAGGAAAAAATATAGTTTACCAAGGAGGAAATGGAACGATGGACGTATCGACAACGTTGAAAAAATTCGGACTGGAAAAGGCTTTTGATTATGTGTATAAGGATCCGGACAAAAATCTGGTCAAAATTATGGACTGGGCGGACAGATTTGCAGGAAAGGAATTCGTGAGCCAGAGAAAAATGATCCGGCAGGCGATCACCAATCCGGAACATCCCTACTATCCCTTTGTCCGCCGGCTTCTCTATGATCTGGAGCCCAATGTGCTTAAAACTGCGGCGGCGAACTTCTTCATCCACGCGTCCATGGAGGGGTGGCCGAAGCAGCAGGAGTGCAGGAAGAAATATGGCTGCAATATTCCCTGGGCCATCCTTCTCGATCCTACCTCTGCCTGCAACCTGCATTGCACCGGCTGCTGGGCGGCAGAGTACGGAAACCGGCTGAACCTGTCATATGAGGAAATCGACGATATCATCAGGCAGGGGAAGGAACTGGGCGTATACATGTATATTTATACGGGCGGCGAACCCCTGGTGCGTAAGGCGGACCTGATCCGGCTGTGTGAAAAGCATGATGACTGTCTGTTCCTCTGCTTCACCAATGCGACATTGATTGATGAAGCGTTCGCAGATGAAATGCTCCGGGTGGGCAATTTCGTTCCTGCCATTTCCCTGGAAGGATTCGAGGAAGCCACGGACGGACGGCGCGGGGACGGCGTATATCAAAAGGTGATCGCAGCCATTGAACTGCTGCACAGAAAGAAGCTGCTGTACGGCATATCCGCCTGCTACACCAGTGCGAATTTTGACTCCATCACATCCGAGGCGTTCTATGACAAGCTGATTGAACTGGGTGTGTATTTTATCTGGTATTTCCATTACATGCCGGTAGGAAATGACGCTTCGCCGGAACTTCTGCCGACACCGGAGCAGAGGAAGCTGATCTATGAGCGGGTTCGCCGCTTCCGGGCCACAAAGCCGCTGTTCGCGATGGATTTCCAAAATGATGCGGAATTTGTGGGAGGATGTATTGCAGGAGGCCGCCGCTATCTGCATATCAACGCCAACGGGGATATGGATCCTTGCGTATTCATTCACTATTCGGATTCCAACATACGGGAAAAAACTTTGCTGGAAGGATTGCAGTCGCCAATGATGATGGCATATCATGATGGCCAGCCTTTCAATGAAAACATGCTGCAGCCCTGCCCGATGCTGGAAAATCCGGACAAGCTGCGCGCAATGGTGGAAAAGACAGGAGCCCATTCCACCGACCTGCAGTCTCCGGAATCGGCGGATCACCTGTGTTCCAAGTGCGATGCCTATGCCAGATGTTGGCAGCCTGAAGCAGAAGCGCTGTGGGAAGAATCAAAAAAGAAAAAGGCGGCAAAAGAAACCGCGTGAGGCAATAAAAGGACAGTGATGGGAATGCATGATACAACACCGGCCATGTATACGGAAGAATATCAGGTGGACTATTATAAAATGAACAACAGGGTCTTTGACGACTATGACTTTGTGGTTGGCGAGCAGGTGTGGAATTTCGCGGATTTTGCCACGAGCCAGAGCCTTCTGCGCATCCAGGGCAATAAGAAAGGGCTTTTTACAAGGGACAGAAAGCCGAAGCTGGCCGCGCACTATTTCAGGGACAGATGGCATCGCATACCTGACTTTGATTATAAAAAATAAACGAAAAATACCAGAGGAAAAGAACATGCCGGTTGATATGAAGGAGCGGATAGCCGATGCTACCAGGAAATTAATCATGAATATCTTGGCAGGAGGTGTGCAGGCATGAGAAGACGTTCCGGGTTTGGATGGCTTGAACTAATCACAGGGATCCTTTTAATCATACTGGGAATTTTTACCTTTGTCCGCCCGTTCCGTGCATTGAGCAGCTTTGTAATCGCATATGGGCTGTCGGTATATCCTTCTGCGGGACAGTGGGCCCTTTCCCTGCTTTTTCCGATCTGGTTTATCGCCCATTGTATTTCCCGTCTGACGCAGCTGGACAGAATCCGTTTTGCGGCTGGGAATGCGGTTTATTATGTCACGCTCATAATCAACTTGATCGGTCTGATCCTGGGATTTATGATGGTGCTGATGCCGAGATTTTCCCTGATATCCGTCAGTTATGTGGCAGGCATATATCTGCTTCTGCCCGGGATCGACAGCGTCGTCCTGGCCTTCAGCCGCATGGGAGAATAATATGCAGGCAGAGCTGTAGGCACAATCGTAAACCGTTTTGGAACAGAAAGGAATCGGAATGTTTGGAAGCGCAAAAGAAAAACGGCAGGCTGCGAAATGGATTATCGGAATTTTTACAGCCTGTATCGTTGGGCATATTTGTGGGCATCGCTTTTTTGGTGGTGCCGGAACTGATAGGGGCAATAAAGCTTTTGGGGCAAAGCGTGGTCACCTTTCTGGATACGCTGGCCCGGGCGGAAGAAAATGCGGATCTGTCTCAAATGCCTTACGGGACATATTTGTCCCAAATTGATATCGACTGGATTGGATTAAAAAACCAGTTGGAGCAATGGCTATCCAATCAGAGCGGAATGATCGTCGATCAGGTGATGTCCGCGGTCAGTTCAGCTGCGGGAGGGCTCGTGACCGCTTTTATCGGGCTGGTCTTTTCCATTTATGCGCTCGCCCGGAAAGAGATCCTGAAAGGCCAGATCTGCCGGCTGATCCGTACCTGGCTGCCGCAGAAATTCGGGAACGCATTGATTCATGTTTCAAGCGTATGCAATACAACATTTCACGAATTTATCGTCGGACAGGTTACAGAGGCGGTTATACTGGGTACGCTCTGCACAGTTGGAATGTTGATCCTTCGGATACCATATGCGCCCATGATCGGCGCCCTCATCCCCTATGTGGGTTCTGGCCGCCGTCACAATCGGTGGCAATTTATCCGGCCCCCTTGGAATGCTGCTGGGCGTTCCCATCGCATCGGCGGCATATTCTTTGCTGAAAGAAGCGACGATGATGCGCGAAAGAGCCGCAGCTAAGCAGCAGAAGACGGCGGATGCGGGAAGCACAGACGGGATGGTGTCTTAGAATCCGCCTCGCGCCCAGGCGCTGCAGGGCATCCAAGTGCTGAGGCGCTCCCCAGTCGGTTACAGGCTGGGGGCAAGCCAGCCTGTACCTGTATATTCCGTATGCTTTAACCGGGCATACAGCGCATGGGTTTCGGGAGCGTATTTGCGGACAGATTTTGGCATATGCCCCCTTTGGAACAGCCAGGCGCCATCCAACGGCATGTTGAGGATGCTGTGGACGGATTTATCGGCTTTCATGCTGATATAACGCGCTGTATCCACGTCCTGTCCCCCAAGGTACAGACAGGTATCACAGTTGTTGAGGATTGTTTTGCACCGCGCGGCGCCATAAAGCGCCTCGAGCTGAGAAAGGCTTTGCAGAATGATGCTGACGGAAATTTCCCGTGACCGGATTACGGATATGACTTTATCCAGATCAGGTATACTTCCGTTTGCGGCGAAATCATCCAGTATCAGGCGTACCGGGACAGGAAGCCTGTGGGATGGATAATCCATGTCAGCGCTCAGGCAAAGTTCATGCAGGGCCTGGGCGAAAAAGAGGGTTACAAGCCTGTCGCAGGAACGGTCTGTATCGCTGACACCGATGAAAACGGCAGTTTTTCTTTTCCCGAGATCCTGAAAGCGTATTTTTCTGGGTCTCTGGAATAATGCCTTGACGCCCTCGGAGAGGAGAGTGCTCAGCTTTTCTGCCAGAATCCCCATTACAGAGGCAAATGTCCTCTCAGCAGGCGCCATCGTCATTGCCAGCCTATACCGGCGGTAAGCAAAGCTCTGCGGGTTGAGTTCTCCCAGTTCGCGGAACAGCTGGTGAAAATGCTTATTCCCCATTTCAAAGAACAGGGTTTCGACACTGCCCAGGTGATGTTCCTGCTTTGGCAGACATTCCAGCACATAGGCGATCAGGCAGTCCAGGAACATGCGTGCAGCCTGTTCCCAGAAAGGTTCATGCAGATTTTCACACGGAACCAGGCAGGCTGAAACGGTCATGATATCCTGCTCATTGTACAGGCCTTTCTTTCCGTCGTAATGGATATAGTCCAGCGGATTATAGCCATCAAAGGAAGCTTTGGAAAGATCGGAGATATTGATGTTGATGATATGGTAACCATTTTCCCGAAGCAGTTTCTGCGTTTTATCCAGAAGGGTATTTTTGCTGTCAGCGACGATCATGCTTTCGTTGCACTGCATGATATTGGGAAGGACATATCCGCGGGTTTTTCCGGCCCCGCTGGGGCCGATGATGAGATCATTGTTGTTTAATCCTGTTTTCCAGGTGTTGTTTGAGACAGTCTGATTTTCGGCAAGAATTCGGAAGGTTTCATTTTCAAAGGTATTGTTCATTTGGATGTACCTCTCATTTCATATATGATTTTGTCTGCAAGCCCGAATTTAACGGCTTCCTGAGCGTTGAACCAGGTATCTTTCTGTGTGACTTTATATATTTCCTGCAGCTTCTTTTTGGCATGCCTGGCGAGAATGAGCCCGAGGACACGCCGCATTGCCAAAAGATCTTTGGAAATGTCGCTTAAGTGCATGGCATCCCCTGTCACACCATGGCCCAGGTGCGGATCATGTATCATAATGCGGGCGTGCGGCATGATATCCCTGATGTTTCCGGCTGTAAAAAGGATCGCCCCCATGCTTGCCGCCATGCCTATGCATACAGTATGTATGGGACATTTAACGGCCTGCATGAC
>USKC01000235.1 GCA_900555195.1 uncultured Lachnospiraceae bacterium | reverse complement strand
CCACTACCACAGCGCTGACGGGACAGATTATGCGTGACTTCTATGAATCCGTATTTGTGGTGGGCAATATCGGGGATCCGATTACCAGGGAGGCTTTGAAGACGCGTGAAGACAGCGTCACCGTGGCGGAGATCAGCAGCTTTCAGCTGGAGACGGCTGTTTCCTTCCATCCTAAGGTGTCCGCAATTCTGAACATTACCCCGGATCATCTGAACCGGCATCATACCATGGAAAACTATGTGGCGGTGAAGGAATCCATTGCGAAGAATCAGACGAAGGAAGATGCTTGTGTGCTGAATTACTGCGACCCGCATACCCGTGCATTCGGGGAACGCTGTCCGGCGCGGGTGGTCTGGTTTTCCGTGGGAGAACGGCCGCAGGAGGGCTATTTCCTGGACGGAGAGACAATTTGCTCATGCTTTGAAGGAAAAACACAGCGTCTCATGAATATTCATGAAATGCAGCTTCTGGGCATGCATAATGTGGAAAATGTGATGGCGGCAATCGCTATGGCGGATGCATTCGGCGTGCCCATGGAGAATATATTGAATACGGTAAAACAGTTTCAGGCGGTGGAGCACCGGATCGAATATGTTGCCACAAAACGCGGCGTGATGTATTACAATGATTCCAAGGGAACCAATCCGGATGCGGCGATCCGTGCGATCCGTGCGATGAACCGGCCGACCGTGCTCATCGGCGGCGGTTATGATAAGGGAAACGCTTATGATGAATGGATTGAAGCGTTTGACGGAAAAGTGAAGCTTCTGGTGCTGATCGGACAGACGCGGGAAAAAATTGCGGAATGTGCGCGCAGGCATGGATTTGACCGGATCGTGATGGCGGATTCTTTTGAGGAATGTATGGATATCTGTGCGCGGGAAGCTTCAGCGGGGGATGCGGTCCTTCTGTCTCCTGCTTGTGCCAGCTGGGGAATGTTCCCGAACTATGAGGAACGCGGAAAACAGTTTAAGGAATATGTGAATCGTCTGAAGGAGTGATTGCGTGGCGGGCAATAGAAGAAAAAAGCAATCCGAATATTTTTTTGATTATACCCTTTTGTTCATCGTTCTGTTCCTGCTGGGATTCGGGCTGATCATGGTGTACTCCACCAGTTCCTATGAGGCATCCCTTTCCGCCAGCCTGAACTATGACGAAGCCTATTATCTGAAACATCAGGCGCTGGCCACGGTGCTCGGATTGATGGCGATGGTGGTGGTGGCGAATATTCCGTATCATTTCTGGGAGAGGTTTGCCGTACTGGGATACATTGTGTCCGCGATACTGATTCTTTTGGTGCTTTCTCCCCTGGGAATAGAAGCCAACGGCGCGAGGCGGTGGCTGAATCTGGGACTTTCCGTCCAGCCGGCAGAGGTGGCGAAGCTGTGCATGATCTTATTCCTGGCCAGCTTCATCTGCAAGATGGGAAAAGGAATACGCAGTCCCAAAGGCTTTTGGATCGTCCTGATGGTGCCTGTACCCATCTGTGTGATGATCTGGCAGATTACGAATAACTTAAGTTCGGCGATCATCATTTTTGGTATCGCCTTTCTGATGCTGTTTGTGGCGAGCCCCAGTTATAAGCGGTTCATTGTTCTGGGAACGGTAGGCGTTGCGGCCGCTGCGGCATTGGTGTTCGTGATCCTGCAGATGGACAGTTCCTCCCTGGATTTCCGTGGGAACCGTATCCTGGCTTGGCTGAATCCGGAGGATTATGCTTCCGGAACAGGGTTCCAGACCCTTCAGGCGCTTTATGCCATCGGTTCCGGAGGAATTTTCGGAAAAGGGCTGGGGCAGAGCATTCAGAAACTTGGATTTGTTCCAGAGGTGCAGAACGATATGATCTTTTCCATCATTTGTGAGGAACTGGGGCTGTTCGGCGGAGTTGCGGTTATTTTGCTGTTCGTTCTTCTGATCTGGCGGTTCATGATTATCGCCAATAACGCATCTGATCTGTTTGGCGCCCTCCTCGTGGTTGGGGTGATGGGGCATATTGCCATCCAGGTGATCCTGAATATAGCGGTAGTGACCAATTCCATTCCGAATACAGGAGTATCTCTTCCCTTCATCAGCTATGGCGGTTCTTCCGTCATGTTCCTGCTCATCGAAATCGGCCTGGTGCTGAGTGTGGCGAAGGGAATCCGCTTAAAGGATGCGGCATGAGCAGGGTACAAGATACGTTTGTTCCGCCGGCTGCATATGATACAATAGCTTGATTTTGGAATTCGGGAAGGTGGACATTTGGGGTCTGTTTATATCAGCGGAAACGCATCTCTGTACGGCGAAGTGACGGTTCAGGGTTCCAAGAATGCCGCTCTGCCCATTATGGCGGCGGCACTTTTGGTTCCAGGGATCAGCGTACTAAGGAATTGTCCCGATATCATGGATGTAGAGTACATGTGCCGGATCCTCTCCGGTATTGGCTGCCGGATTGTCAGGAAGGGTTCAGAGGTACAGATTGATGCGACGGTCTTGAAAGACAGCCGCCTTCCGAAGGAGTATGTGACGCAGATGCGTTCTTCCGTCATGCTGATGGGGCCTATCCTCGGAAGGATGGGAGAAGTGTTCCTGAATTATCCGGGAGGCTGCGTGATTGGAGACCGGCCGATCGATCTGCATCTGAAAGCGCTGGAGGCCCTTGGCACCTGCTGTGAAGATGGGGAAGATGGGCTGTATGCGACGGCGGGAAGCCTGCACGGAACCCTGGTGCATCTGGATTTTCCCAGCGTGGGCGCCACGGAAAATGTGATTATGGCCGCGGTTGCAGCGGATGGAACCACCTGTGTTGAGAACTGTGCGATGGAACCGGAAATCGGACAGCTGTGTGCCTTCCTCCGGGAGGCGGGAGCGGATATCATACAGCCGCGTCCGGGACAGATCCTGATACGCGGGCAAACGCCCCTGCATTCCTGCTCGTTTACGATCTCTTCGGACCGGATCGTGACGGGAACCTATATGTGCGCCTGCCTGGCAGCAGGCGGAGAAATTCTGCTGAAAGGGGCGCCGTACGGGGAGAATGAAGCATTGGAGAATACCGCGAGGCGCATGGGGGCACAGCTGGCCAGGATTCCGGACGGATTATGGATGCGCAGAACCGAAAAACTGCTGTCTCCCGGCCGCATGGTGACAGGGAGCTATCCCGGCTTTCCCACAGATCTGCAGTCCCCGCTTCTGGTATCCATGGCGGTGGCCGAGGAGGGCAGCAGCATGCGTGAGACCGTCTTTAACGGCCGTTTTCGGATGGTAGAAGAGCTCAACCGTATGGGAGCAGGCATCGTTGTTGATAAGGATGTGGCTTTTGTGCCAGGAGGAAAGAAGCTTTACGGGAAACGGGTGCTGGCGAGGGAACTGCGCGGCGGAGCGGCGCTTGTGATTGCAGGCTTATGCGCGCAGGGAGAGACTGTCGTAGACAATCGGTGTTATATCGACAGAGGGTACGAGGATATCTGCCGTGACCTCAGGCAGCTTGGGGCCCGTGTGGAGGGGAGGAAGGACGGCCCAGACTGCTTGCACGCTTTGCCAGAATGAAGGCAAGAACAGTGAGGAACACAGAACATGGACAGAAGGACGGCGAATAGAAAGAAAACCGGAAAAGCGGGGACAGCTTCTGCGGGCCCGCGCTTCAGAGTCATTAACGGAAATGCAGGTAAGCGCAGGAAGGCAGGCCGCCTGGAATCCCTAGAACCTAAAAAAAGCAAAAGGGGGCTGATCGCAGTGTTGGTGATTGCGGTCATTCTCCTGTTGGCGGCCGCAGCGGTCTTCTTCATCCTGCGGTATTATCATGTGGAAAATGTATATGTGGAAGGAAATGTACATTATACCAATGAGGAGATCATTCAGATCGTAACTTCCGAACGGTTTGGGGACAATTCCATTTTTTTGTATCTGAAATATCGAAACAAAAGCATTACTGGCATTCCGTTCATTGAGAGCATGGACATTGAGGTGATGGCTCCGGATACGATTAAAATCATCGTCTATGAGAAATCCATTGCTGGTTATGTGGAATACCTGGACAGATATATGTATTTTGATAAAGACGGGATCATCGTCGAAGCATCTTCCACAAAAACAGCGGGCATCCCGGAAATTACTGGAATTGAATTCGATCAGGTGGTGATGTATGAGCCTCTTCCGGTGGAAAACCAGGAAGTGTTCCGTAAGATTCTGTCCATGACACAGATCCTTTCAAAATACGGGCTGACAGCGGATAAGATTTATTTTGATGACGCCTATGAGATGACCCTGTATTTCGGAGACATTCGCGCCAGATTGGGGAGTGAAGACAACATAGAGGAGAAGGTGGCCAGGCTGGAACAGCTCCTTCCCTCCGCCGAAGGGAAAAAGGGTGTGTTCCGAATGGAAAATTATACCGGAAGCGGCGATAATGTATCCTTTGAGCAGGATGGATGAGCTGCGGAAAGGGCATGCGGGCAGGACATGAGAAATGGATTGCATAGTCTGTCAGAAAATGGGAAATGATGGAAAGAGAAAATGAAAAAAGATATTGCGTTATTCGCAAAATAATTATATGATAAGTACTGTGAAGTTTATTCAGATATCTGAAGGAGGAAGTACCTTTGTTAGAGATTAAGTCAAATGACGCTGAGTCTTCTGCCAAGATCATCGTGATTGGTGTTGGCGGCGCGGGCAATAATGCTGTTAATAGAATGATTGATGAGAAGATCGATGGCGTGGAATTCATCGGAGTGAATACGGACAAGCAGGCCTTGCAGCTGTGTAAGGCGCCCAAGCTGCTTCAGATTGGGGAGAAGCTGACGAAGGGACTGGGAGCGGGGGCTAAGCCTGAAATCGGCCAGAAGGCCGCAGAAGAAAGTTCTGACGAAATTACGAATGCGCTCACAGGGGCGGATATGGTATTTGTAACATGCGGTATGGGCGGCGGCACGGGAACTGGCGCTGCGCCCGTTATTGCTGGGATTGCCAAGGGATTGGGAATCCTTACTGTTGGTGTTGTGACCAAGCCGTTCCGGTTTGAAGCCAGAACGCGCATGACCAATGCGTTGAGCGGAATCGAGAGGCTGAAGGACAGCGTTGATACGCTTATCGTCATTCCGAATGATAAGCTCCTTGAGATCGTTGACCGCAGAACGACGATGCCGGAAGCGCTGAAGAAGGCGGATGAAGTCCTTCAGCAGGCGGTGCAGGGCATTACGGATCTGATCAATGTTCCCGCTGTCATCAATCTGGACTTTGCAGACGTGCAGACGGTCATGAAGGAAAAAGGGATCGCACATATCGGTATCGGTTCCGGCAAGGGCGACGACAAGGCGCTTGA
>USKC01000234.1 GCA_900555195.1 uncultured Lachnospiraceae bacterium | reverse complement strand
AATCAGATCGGTCTGGCTACCGGCTATGTAAAGGAGATTTATCATCCCGGCTATGCGGCCAAGCGCATGGAGATCGGCGCGGTTATGGGTGCGGCTCCCAGGAAAAATGTGGTGCGCGCTTCCTCAGATCCCGGAGATATCATTATTCTGCTGGGCGGCCGTACCGGAAGGGATGGCTGCGGCGGCGCTACCGGTTCTTCCAAGGTGCATACAGAGGCGAGCATCGAGACCTGCGGAGCGGAGGTGCAGAAGGGAAATGCACCCACGGAACGCAAGATCCAGAGGCTGTTCCGCAGGGCGGAAGTCAGCCGGCTGATCAAGAAATGTAACGACTTCGGAGCGGGCGGCGTTTCTGTAGCCATCGGAGAACTGGCCGACGGGCTGCGGGTGGATCTGGACAAGGTGCCGAAGAAATATGCGGGCCTGGACGGTACGGAATTGGCGATTTCCGAGTCACAGGAGCGTATGGCAGTGGTGGTATCCCCCAAGGATGTGGATGCTTTCCTGGCATATGCCGCTGAAGAGAATCTGGAAGCTGTGAGCGTGGCTGAGGTGACGGAGGAACCCAGACTGGTGCTGATCTGGAGAGGAAAGGAAATCGTCAACATTTCCCGCGCATTCCTGGATACCAATGGCGCGCATCAGGAAACGAATGTATATGTGGACATGCCGCAGGAAGGGAGTAGCTATTTTGATCAGTATGCCGTGCCTGCGGCAGGAAAAGCGCTGGAGGCAGGAGATGTGAAAGGCGCCTGGCTTACTTTGCTGGCGGATTTGAACGTATGCTCCCAGAAGGGGCTGGTGGAGATGTTCGATTCCTCCATCGGAGCGGGCAGCGTGCTCATGCCTTACGGCGGAAAATATCAGCTGACCGAAACACAGGCCATGGTGGCGAAGCTTCCGGTGCTGGAAGGCAAGACGGATGCGGTAACCATGATGAGTTATGGTTTTGATCCGTACCTGTCTTCCTGGAGCCCGTATCACGGCGCCATCTATGCGGTGACGGAATCCATGGCGCGCATCGTGGCTGCGGGCGGAGATTTCCGAAAGATCCGGTTCACTTTCCAGGAGTATTTCAGACGGATGACAGAAGATCCCGAAAGATGGAGCCAGCCTTTTGCAGCTCTGCTTGGTGCATACGATGCGCAGGTGGGATATGGCCTGCCTTCCATCGGGGGCAAGGATTCCATGTCCGGAACCTTTAATGATATCGATGTGCCTCCTACCCTGGTATCCTTTGCGGTGGATGTGGCGAAGGAGGGCGACATCATTACGCCGGAATTCAAGAAGCCGGGCAATCGGGTGATCCGTTTCTGCCTGGAGCGGGACGAATATGACATTCCTGTATATGATGAGGTGAGCAGGCTGTATGATAAGATCACGGAACTGATCCGAAACGGCGTGATTGTATCCGCTTACGCGCTGGATGCCAAGGGAGCAGCGGCGGCCCTTTCAAAGATGGCATTTGGCAATCATCTGGGACTGGAACTGGCGGGAGATGTGGAAGTCTCCGACCTGTTTGAGAACGCCCTGGGGGATATCGTGGCCGAAGTGGCGGCGGATAGGATGGACGAGATCGGCATCGCATATGAATGCCTTGGAACGGTCAGCGAGAAGGCTGCTTTTGTGATCAAGGATGTGCAGATCGATCTGGATGAGATGATTTCGTCCTGGAAGGGAACATTGGAAAAAGTATTCCCGAGCCTTCCGAAGCAGGGAAAGGAAACGGTGGAAAGCCCGCTGTATACGGCAAAGGAAATCCATGTGTGTAGGAATAAAGTGGCGAAGCCCACTGTGTTCATCCCCGTATTCCCGGGAACCAACTGCGAATATGACAGTGCGAAGGCCTTTGAACGTGCTGGCGCCAATGTGGTGACAAAGATTTTCCGCAATCTCACTGCACAGGATATCCGGGAATCCGTGGAAGAATTTGAGAAGGCCATTGGACAGGCGCAGATCATTATGTTCCCCGGCGGATTCTCTGCGGGTGACGAACCGGACGGAAGCGCCAAGTTCTTCGCGACGGCGTTCCAGAATGCCAAGATAAAGGAAGCGGTGGAGAAGCTGCTTACCGAACGGGATGGTCTCTGCCTGGGCATTTGCAATGGGTTCCAGGCGCTGATTAAACTCGGCCTGGTTCCCTTCGGCAAGATCACAGGTCAGGATGAGAATTCTCCTACCCTTACATTCAATACAATTAACCGCCATATCTCCAGAATGGTATATACCAAAGTGGTTTCCAATAAATCGCCTTGGCTGGCACAGGCCCAGGTGGGCAGAACGTATTGTACGCCTGCGTCCCATGGAGAAGGCCGTTTTGTGGCCAATGAGGAATGGACGAAGCGGCTGTTCGAGAACGGGCAGGTGGCTACCCAGTATGCGGATCCGGAAGGAAATGTGTCCATGGACGGCGAATGGAATGTGAACGGTTCTTATACGGCGATTGAAGGCATTACCTCCCCGGATGGGCGTATCCTGGGCAAGATGGCTCATGTGGAAAGAAGAGGGGATGGCGTTGCCATCAATATCTATGGAGAACAGGATCTGAAGATCTTTGAATCCGGCGTTGCCTATTTCAGATAAATGCCAGAAAAAGACATATATAGTAAAACGGCCCGTTCCTGCGGTAACCTGGGTCGGAAAGGCGATGTCATATGGAAAAAGAGACGATTAGCATCTATACTATAGCGAAGGAGGCGGGGGTATCCCCCGCCACTGTCTCAAGGGTGCTGACCGGGAGCGCGCGTGTCAGTGAGGAGAAGCGGCTGAAAGTACAGGAACTGATCGACAAATATGACTTCAAGCCCAGCGCGCTCGCCAGAGGACTGAGCAGCGTTGAGACTAAAATGATTGGCCTGATGGTATCGGATATCAGGAATCCATATTTTGCAACCATTGTGGTGGAGTGCGAAAAGGCCGCCAATGAGCGGGGATATCTGCTTATGCTGTGCAATTCGCTGGGCAGCAATGAGATGGAGATATCCTATCTTGAGAAGTTCCACAGGCAGAGGGTGGACGCTGTTATCCAGGTCGGCGGAAAAGTGGACGAACTGGTTTCAGACGCGAAATATGTGGAGAGCATCAACCGGGCGGCGAATGCCATGCCTGTTCTGATTACGGGAAAATTGGACGGTGCGGACTGTTATCGTGTGAATATTGATGAAGGCCAGGCGATAGAACTTTTGCTTTCGTATCTCCTGGAAAACGGGCATCGGGATATTGCGCTGATTGGGGGCAGAGGGGATGTAAAGCCCACTGTAGATAAAAGGAAGCGCTTTAGGCAGGTGCTCCAAAAGGCGGGGATTCCTGTGAGAGAGGAATATATTGTGGACAGTGACAGCTATGATATAGAAGGAGGAAGCGAAGCAATGCGCAAATTCCTTCAGCAGGGCGTGCCTTTGCCCACGGCAGTCATCGCAATCAATGATTTTGCGGCAGCTGGGATGATCCGTACGCTGTCGGAGTACGGCTACAGAATTCCTCAGGATGTTTCCGTGGTAAGTTTTGATGATACCTATATCGCTGAGATGTGTATGCCCCGGCTGACCTGTGTGGGATACGATTATGAGGCCTTTGGCCGCACGCTGATCGATACGGTGATTGCGGCGATCCATAAGGAGAACCCTCCCAGGGTACAGAAAATACAGTCCGGGCTGGTGATTCGGGAGTCGTGCCGCAGGCTGGACAAAAATGGTTAGGCTTATGACGGATACTGCGTTTCATGCCGAAAAGGTTGTTCATTAGGAAAAGATAATCCGAAATAAGGATTGGTAAAACTGCCTGTTTTGCGTTAGTATAGGATTTGTTAAGAATTACCATTGTAAATTAATTTTACACAAAAGAAGGACCCTGGGCTTATTTTTGCCCCATGGCCCTTCTTTGTTTTAGGCTATGCTTTTTTCACAGCCTCTTTTTGAAGGGATCATCATGCAGAATCAGGAGGTAAGATGTAGCTTTATCATGCGGATCCCCAGCGGGCTTTCTAACTGACAGACCACGAAAGGGGTGCCGGATTCTTCCATTTGGTACAGGGTCTGCGTTACCTGGATTTCCGCTTCCGTTCCATCGTCCAGCAAGACTGTTAGAGTGTAAGCTGAGTCCCCGTCATCATCTTCTTTTTCCTCGCGGCCGGTTATGACGGCCGAATAATGTTGGGAATGGCCGCATAGCGCCAAATTGGCTCTGTAACAGAGCGGATAGCTTAATAAAAACAGGGCGATGCCGACCGCCAGCCACAGTACAAGAAACTGCCATTCATCCACAACTTGCATTTCCCATAGATTCCAGAGATCATAGAACTGCATGGAAAGCAGCCAGGAAAGAAACATGAACAACAGAGAGGGAACCTTAATATGCATCGCATTCCACTCGGGAGTCGCCCTTTTGGGCCTGGCGTTCAGCAAGAGTACCTGGGCGAAGATCAGATAATACAGCAGAAAAGGAACCGGCGCCGCAGCAGACAAGGAAACTGCTGTCCGGAACTTGAGTAAGCCGACTAGATACAGAGCAAAGGGCACGATGCTTCCAACAGAGAACAGGATCAGCGTCAGCACCAATCCAATCCGGATGCTTTTCAGATGGCTGTGCCAACGTGTGCGGTATTCTTCGCGCCAAGAAACAGTTTCTTCTGCTTCAGCGGTTTGGAGCACCTGTCTTTCCAAAAACTTGGTTAACTTTACAGAGATATGTTGTCTCTCGATCCATTGTTCCAGCTGGTCTGTTCCCAGCATATTGGTTTCCACGGACAGCAGCCGTCTGTTGCCGGAATCCAGAAAAACAACAGAGCGATTCAAGGTCAGCTGTATGGAGGCTATCTGGCCGGGGACAGCGGTGCGCATCCGTCCCCAACTGGTGCAATAGATGAGGGAACCGTTTTCATAGATGATAAGGGTTCGGTTACGGCGGGCCAACAGGGCCCATGTACCGAGCAGTTCCATTGCTAGGCCGAGCAGCCCAAGAAAGGGTGCGGCTGCGGGAAATGCCGGACCTGCAACCGCGCGGCAGACGGAAACGAATGTGAAGAGCAGACCCATAAAATGGCAGAGCAGCCCAAAACGGAAATAAAAGAGCGTTCCCGCATCACAACGGCCGGACGGAAAGAATCCTGCATCTGCGGCGTGCGGCAAAGAAGAGATGCGAGTCCCATCCCCATCGTGAACAGCAGAAGGAAGGCGCCCCATAGAATTCCGGCGGCCGAAGCTTCCTTCATGCGGGCGATAAGCATCAGCAGGCCGAACAGGGAAATTGCCAGCGTGAGGATGCCGGAAAAGATACAAGGGCCCCTGCCGCCTGAATGGATCGGCA
>USKC01000233.1 GCA_900555195.1 uncultured Lachnospiraceae bacterium | reverse complement strand
TTTCGGGATATGTACATCTGCAGAAAAAGGGCGCCAATTATTTTGGCCTGTGCCCTTTTCATAATGAAAAATCCCCTTCCTTTTCCGTATCTCCCGGCAAGCAGATGTATTATTGTTTCGGTTGCGGAGCGGGCGGCAATGTGTTCACCTTTCTCATGGAATATGAGAATTATTCGTTTCCGGAAGCGGTAAAGACGCTCGCGCAGCGTGCGGGAGTGAATCTTCCGGAGGCGGAGGAATCGGAAGAAGCGAGAAGGGCGGAGAGTAAGCGTACCCGGCTTCTCGCGGTGAATAAGGAAGCGGCCAAGTATTTTTATTATCAGCTGCGCGCCAGACAGGGAGAGGCGGGGATGCGGTATCTGAAAGGCAGGCAGCTGTCGGATGAGACGATCCAGAAGTTCGGTCTGGGATTTGCCAATAAGACCAGTGACGATCTGGTGCGGTATCTGAGAAACAAGGGCTTTTCGCCGGAATTGATCCACGAAGCGGGCTTGTGCAATGTGGATGAGAAACACGGCATGTATGATAAATTCTGGAATCGGGTAATCTTTCCGATTGAGGACATCAACCATCGGGTGATCGGGTTCGGGGGCAGAGTGATGGGAGACGGAACGCCAAAATATCTGAACTCTCCTGAGACGCCCATTTTTGATAAGAGCCGTAACCTGTATGGCCTGAATTTTGCCAGAAGTTCCAGAAAAGGAAACATCATTCTGTGCGAAGGCTATATGGACGTGATCGCTATGCATCAGGCCGGTTTTGACCAGGCGGTGGCGTCCCTTGGGACGGCGTTCACTTCCGGGCAGGCCGGACTGCTGAAACGGTATGCGAAAGAAGTCCTGCTCTCCTACGACAGCGACGGGGCGGGGGTGAAGGCGGCCTTGCGTGCCATCGGCATACTGAGAGAAACGGGGCTGACAGGAAAGGTGATCGACCTGAAACCCTATAAGGATCCGGATGAGTTTATTAAGAATCTTGGACAGGAAGCGTTTCAGGAGCGGATCGACCGGGCGGAGAACAGTTTCCTGTTTGAAGTCAGGATGCTGGAACGGGAGTTTAACCTGTCCGATCCGGAGGATAAAACGAGGTTTTACCGGCAGATTGCCCAGAAACTCTGCGCCTTTCCGGAGGAAGTGGAGCGGGAGAACTATATTGAAGCGGTGGCCGAAAAATACCATATTGGGCTGGAAAGCTTAAGGCGTCTGGTGGGGAGCACCGCGGCCGCCACAGGGCTTGCCAGGCCGGTGGAACGGCCCAAATCCGGAATACACAGCAAAGCCACGCCGGAAGAGAATGACAAACGGACCCAGAGGCTTCTGCTGACATGGCTGGTTGAGGAACCTCAGGTATATCCCAAGATCGCCCGGTTTCTGTCCCCTCAGGATTTCACCGAGGAACTCTATAGGAGGGTGGCGGACAAGCTGTTTGAAGGGCTTGAAAAGGGAGAAGTGAATGCGGCGGCGATCATCAGCCTGTTTCCGGAAGAAGAGGAACAGCGGCAGGTGGCTTCCCTGTTCAACACCAAGTTGGTGGAGATGGAATCACAGAAGGAAAAGGAGAAAGCGTTTCATGATATTCTGCTTTCCGTGAAGAGAATCAGCTATGAATACAACAGCGCGCACCTGGGCAGTGATGTGGAGGCTCTGGGACGCGTGATTGAAGGAAAAAAGGCATTGGAAGAACTTAGCAAAACGCATATTTCCCTTGATTAAGGATAACAATATTAACATGCGCAGGAAGGATGGACGGTAAGATGGGCAAAAAGACACAGGAAAAAGTGGAAGAAGGAAAGAAAACGAATACTCCTCAGGCGGAGATGACGCCGGAAGAACGCGCGGCCGCAGAGGCGAAGTTCCTGGAAAGGGTCAGAGGGCTTATTTCTGTTGCGCGCAAAAAGAAGAACATTCTGGAATATCAGGAAGTGAACGACTATTTTGCGGATATGCAGCTGAATGAGGATCAGTTTGATAAGCTGCTGGAGCTGCTGGAGCAGAGCAATGTGGACGTTCTGCGCATTACAGAAGAAGATGATGATATTCCGGATGAAGAAATTCTGCTTTCCGAAGAGGATGAGGTGGATATGGAGAATATCGACCTTTCCGTTCCGGACGGCATCAGCATCGAAGATCCGGTGCGTATGTATTTAAAGGAGATCGGAAAGGTGCCGCTTCTGTCTGCGGAAGAAGAGATTGAGCTGGCACAGAGGATGGAAGAAGGGGACGAAAGCGCGAAAAAGCGCCTGGCGGAAGCCAACCTCCGTCTGGTGGTCAGCATCGCCAAGCGTTATGTGGGACGCGGCATGTTGTTCCTGGATCTGATACAGGAAGGAAACCTGGGTCTGATTAAGGCTGTGGAGAAGTTCGATTACAGAAAAGGATACAAGTTTTCAACCTATGCTACCTGGTGGATCCGCCAGGCCATTACGCGGGCGATCGCCGATCAGGCAAGGACGATCCGTATTCCGGTTCATATGGTGGAAACAATTAACAAGCTGATCCGTGTCAGCAGACAGCTGCTGCAGGAACTGGGACGTGAACCTACCCCGGAAGAGATCGCGGAAGAGGTGAACATGCCGGTGGAACGCGTGCGGGAGATTTTGAAGATCTCTCAGGAGCCGGTTTCCCTGGAGACTCCGATCGGTGAAGAGGAAGACAGCCACTTGGGCGATTTTATCCAGGATGATAATGTGCCTGTGCCTGCGGATGCAGCTGCTTTCTCCCTGCTCAAGGAGCAGCTGAACGAGGTGCTCGGCACCTTGACGGAACGGGAGCAGAAGGTGCTGCGCCTGCGGTTTGGACTGGACGATGGAAGGGCGAGAACCCTGGAAGAAGTTGGAAAAGAGTTCAATGTAACAAGAGAGCGAATCCGTCAGATTGAGGCGAAGGCATTGAGGAAGCTTCGTCATCCCAGCAGAAGCCGCAAGCTGAAGGATTATCTGGACTGAGGACGGGCGATGGAACTGTCGAAGAGACTTCTGATGGTGGCCTCCATGGTGGAACCGGGCAGCATCGTGGTGGATGTGGGCTGCGATCATGGCTATGTGTCCATCTATCTGGTCAGGCAGGGGATTTGTCCCCGTGTTCTGGCGATGGATGTGAATGCAGGGCCTTTGGAACGGGTGAAGGCACATGTGCAGGAAGCGGGGCTTGCTGCGTACATAGATATCCGACGTTCCGACGGACTTTCGGCGATGAAGCTTGCGGACGGGAAGCCGGAGGCGGACACGCTTCTTATGGCCGGGCTTGGCGGGCGCTTGGCAGCGCGCATCCTAAAGGATGGAAGGCAGATGCTTTCCCAAATGCGATGCATGATCCTTCAGCCCCAGTCGGAACTGTGGCTGGTGCGGGAAGCGGTCAGGCAGATCGGATATTTCATCTGTGATGAGAATATGTTAAAAGAGGACGGAAAATTCTATACGGTGATCCGGGCGGAAAATGGGATAAAAAGAACCGGGAGCCCGGATGTGCCTGAGGAATTTGACGGCAGCAGGGAAGAGTGGGGGCTGGCAGCGGACAGATATGGCCCCTGTCTGATCGGGACCGGCCATCCGGTGCTGAGGGAATATCTGGAAGAGGCGCTTGATAAGAACAGATGCATCCTGAGAGATATCCGGAAGGAAGGGACGGCAGAAAAAAGTGCGTCCCGCGCGCAGAAGCTGGAAGAAGAATGCGCCCTGATGGAGAAGATTTTGCGGATGAACGAAGACGGAAAGGAGAGGCGGCGATATGGTACGGGTAACTGTGAATGGTGAATGCAAGGAATATAGAACACCTGTGACCTATGAACAGCTGGCAGCAGAACATCAGAAGGAATATGACCACAAAATCGTGCTTGCGGTCGCCAACAATAAAATAAAAGAACTCTACAAAAATGTGGCCAAAGATGTGACGGTTACCTTTCTGACCGTCAAAGACCGGATCGGCCATGATACTTATGTGCGCAGCGCCTGCATGCTCCTGATCAAGGCGATCAGCGATGTGGCGGGTTCCCCTGAGGCGGGAAAGGTATCCATAGAATTTTCCATCGGGAAGGGGACCTTCTGTATGCCGAAGGGCAGTCTGGCCGAGAAAGTGCTGTCAGAAGGAACGGATGGATATAAGCAGATTGATCCCGCTTTTGTAGAAAAGGTAAGGGAACGGATGCTTGAACTGGTGAGAGAAGATCTTCCGGTTATGAAGCAGGCCTATCCGACGGATGAAGCGATTGAACTGTTCGAGTCCCAGGGGATGGACGACAAGGTACGTCTGTTCCGTTACAGGAGAGGATCCTATATCAACGTATACTGTCTGGATGGGTATTATGACTACAACTATGGCTATATGGTGCCTAGAACGGGATACCTGGAGTATCTTGATCTTGTCCCTTATGAAAATGGAATGATGTTGATGCTTCCCGATCGGGATGAGCCGGAGCGGATTCCGGAGTTCGCCCCGAAGGAGAAGCTGTTTGCAACGCTGCTTCGTACCAATGACTGGGGAACGAAAATGAAAATCGAGACCGTGGCGGATCTGAATGATATGATCTGCGAGGGGGATCTGGCTGAACTCATTCTGGTGCAGGAAGCGCTGCAGGAAAGGCGGATCGGAGAGATCGCAGGGGAAATAGCCAGACGGGGAAATGTGAAGTTTGTTATGATCGCCGGTCCGTCCTCCTCAGGAAAGACCACTTTTTCCCACAGACTTTCCATCCAGCTGAAAACCCATGGCCTGAGGCCGCATCCGATCGCGGTGGATGATTATTTTGTGGACAGGCATAAGACCCCGAAGGATGAGGATGGCAATTATAATTTTGAATGCCTGGAAGCCATCGATGTGGAACGTTTCAATCAGGACATGCGCGATTTGCTTGCGGGCAAGCGGGTGGAAATGCCCAGGTTTAACTTCAAGACAGGCCTTCGGGAATACAAAGGGGACTATCTCAAGCTGGAAAAGGACGATATTCTGGTGATTGAAGGCATTCATGGCCTGAATGATGCGCTTTCCCATTCCCTTCCCCTGGAAAGCAAATTTAAAATTTATATCAGCGCGCTGACCAGCCTGAATGTGGATGATCATAACCGAATCGCAACGACGGACGGCCGCCTTCTGCGCAGGCTCGTTAGGGATGCCAGGACCAGGGGGACCAGCGCAACCCATACCCTGCGGATGTGGAACTCCGTACGGCGGGGAGAGGAAGAAAATATTTTCCCTTTCCAGGAGAGCGCAGATGCCATGTTTAATTCCGCGCTCATCTATGAGCTGGCCGTGCTGAAGCAATTCGCGGAACCCCTTCTATATGGAATCGGAAGAGACGAACCGGAATACTTCGAGGC
>USKC01000232.1 GCA_900555195.1 uncultured Lachnospiraceae bacterium | reverse complement strand
CCTTAACAGAGCCTACCATTACTCCTTTCACAAAATATTTCTGCACAAACGGATATACCATAATAATCGGCAAAGCAGTAATAATAATCGCCGCTGCTTTCACGCTTTCTGTGGGAAGCGTGGAAGCAATTGAGTCGATAGCACCAGAACTGGACGCAATCTGCATGGAATTCAACATTTCCTTTAGCATCAGCTGCATCGGCCACTTCGACTTATCCGAAAGAAAGATGGATGCATCAAACCATGCATTCCAATGTTTTACTGCATAAAACAGACCGACAGTAGCAATCGCAGACTTGGACAAAGGAAGAACAACTTTAGTAAACAGCTGGATTTCATCTGCACCATCCAGTCTGGCTGCTTCCAGGAGTCCATCTGGAATTGCCTGGAAGAAATTACGCAAAATCAACGTATTCCATGCAACCATTAAAATCGGCAGCACCAGAGCCAGGAAGCTGTTCTTTAATCCAAGGGAAGTCACCAGCAAGTACTTGGGGATCAGTCCACCATTAAAAATCATGGTAATAAATACAGCGAAAGTAAGAATCCCGCGGAACGGAAGATCTTTCTTCGATAAACCATAAGCGTACATGCTCGTTACCACCAGATTGGCTGCTGTTCCGAAAAGTGTAACACCGATACTAACTGCACAGGATTTCAAAAGTGCGCTATTTTTAATTAGGAGGTACTCATAGGCGTCCCAATTGATGGATTTTGGAATCAGTGTAAATCCGTACTTTAAGATATCTTCATTGCTCATCAGCGACTGGTTAATAACAAAAATAATTGGGACAATGATTACTGCGCACAGAAGTACCAGCAAAATTACATTAATTACGTCAAAAAGATGAATCTTCTTTTTCCCCATATCACCAGACTCCTAACTCTTTATCAAAAATTTTCACAAAACGATTAGAAGCAAGAACCAGTACCAGCGCTACAATATTCTTAAACAAGCCTACTGCCGCGGAATAGGAATAGTTTACATTCAAAATACCTTCCCTGTACACATATGTATCAATAATATCTCCAACACTGTACACCGCAGGCGAATACAGAAGCAGAATCAGCTCATACCCCTGATCCAGAACCTTCCCCAGATCCAGAATCAGCATAATTACGATAATCGGTGCAATTGACGGAATGCTGATATGAAGCATCTTCTGAATTCTGGTAGCTCCATCCAAATCTGCACTTTCATACAACTCCTGCGATACACCGGAAAGCGCTGCAAGATACACAATACTTCCCCATCCGATGGTCGACCACACATGTGTTCCTATGATAATCTGCCGGAAATATTTTTCGTTCCCTATAAACTCAATAGTATCAAGTCCCAGACTGTTCAGCACTGTATTGACCGGTCCATGGACTGGTGAAAACACAAACTGTACAATTCCGGCAATAATTACATAGGACAAAAAATGAGGCAAATAGGAAATTGTCTGCGTCACCTTTTTGAATTTCTGGTTTCTCAGTTCGTTGATCATTAAAGCGAGAATCAATGAAGCTACCGAAGCCAAAATTAATTTCGAAAAGTTGATAATTAAGGTGTTCACCAATGTTCTTGTAAAATAGTAAGAACTGAAAAATTCCTTAAAATGCTTAAACCCTACCCAGACTGGATCAAATAATATCTTCTCCAATCCGCCAAAAGGCTGATAATCCTGAAACGCAATTACAACGCCGTACATTGGAATAAATTGAAAGATAATCAAATACAGCAGCCCAGGAAGCATCATTAAATAGATCAGCCAATATTTTTTCATTCTTTTTCGAAGACTTGTTTGATTTTTCACTCCGCATCCCCCGTTTCATTCCTGATTACTTGCTGCTATTTTGATTCTCAAGAAACTGCGTTGTTTTATCCTGAATCAGCTGATTCCCTCCAATTTCTTTCCACTGTTCCATTACATTCGGCCATTCATCAACTGACATAGTTCCTGCAAAAATCTTTCCCTTAGCCTCAGAAAGCAGCGTTGCCAGATCATTCATGCTTCTCTGTGCTTCATACTTGCTTACATCATAAGGGGTAATAGAATCCGGAGGCGTAACAGTATCCATAGCCTTTAATTCCTCATTCATCTCGTTCATTAAGTTGTATGTATAAGTATCTAAAGGCCAAAGATCCGTTCTCCACTCGCCAAATCCCTCATGAAGGTTATAAAGGATGTAATACTGTGCCGTTGTCCAGTCCGTAGGACTGTCGGAAATAATCTGATATTTTCCAGTTTCCGGATCTACGGTGTAGTTTTCCCCTTCGATTCCATAAGTCGTAATAGTCTGTCCTTCTGGTGAACACTGATAGTTTAAATATTCCAGCGCTTTTTCCGGATGCTCACAGGTAGAAGTAATCAGCGTCACGCCCTTGGCAAACTGTGAACTGGTATATTTATTTGCTGCATGGTCACTTCCCTTTGGCGTTACAAATTCATACCGTATATCCGGATACGTCTGTGCCAATACTTCAATTCCACTATACAGGAAGCGAGTCCAGGTCCCTGCTGTACTCCCGACCTTATTTTGCGCCACATAGCTTAACTTGTCCTGCTTCGATGTTGTGGCAATCTGATCAAACAAATAGCCCTCATCGATCCATCTTCTCATGGTCTCCAGGAACTCTGGATATCCTTCATCCATCTCATAAGGCTTTAACAACTGCTCTTCCTCATCAAAGTACCAGTATGCTCCTGTCTGTGTAAAAAAGGGAAGGAATGCCTGTTCCAATTCATCAACCGTATCGGCAATCAAAGGAATGGTATCGTCCTGACCATTTCCGTCCAAATCATTTTCCTTAAACTGTTTTAAAAGCGCCTCATATTCTTCCAATGTTTCCGGCATTGTCTCCCCAAGCTGATCAACCCAGTCATTCCGCACTGCCACAAGAGCGGGAATTGTCTGCGCTCCCACGAAAGGAATTCCCAGATACTCATCTCCCATCCGAACCGCATCCCAAGACTCCTTGGGGAAAGAATCCCGCAAATACGGGTACTGATCTAACTCTTCCTGAGTAATCATTCGAACCGCACCACTGTTTTTTAAATTCTGTGCATCCGTCATTCCAATACACGGGATAATATCCAGCTGCTCTTTTCCAGCCAGCATAAGATTTGCCTGCGTGGCAAGCTGATCCGATGGAATCATGACCAGCTGAAGATCAACCCCTGTTTCATCCATAATAATCTGGTGAATTTTATCTCTCTGCTCACTTTCCTTATCCAGATTATTATTAATATTCAAGGATACGATAGTAACCGCTTCTTCATCACCTGCATTTTCCGCCGCTTGCTGCGTTTCTTCTATCTCGGAGCTATTTCCACAGGCACCTAAGCAAGCACAAACTACTGTCGCCACAGATACTGCCAACAAATATCTTTTCTTCATCATCTTTCTCCTCTCTTTACATGATTTTTCATTTTCTTCTTTGCGCCTAAATTTATACGGTCTGATATTTTGCTACCGCCTCATCAATCATCGTCACGCAAACTTTCACCTGATCCATGTCTTCCGAAACCAGATTTGCCAGAGGCTTCCGCACGCCACCGATATCTAATCCTTCCCTAATTCGCAGGATTTCTTTCATTACTGCGTACAGATTTCCATGACAAGAACACATCGCATCAATAATCGAATTAGCCGTATACTGAATTTCTCTTGCATCTTTCACCTTGCCTTTTCGCATCAGTTCCATAATACGCAGGTAAAGCTCCGGCATTACGCCATAAGTGCCGCCGATTCCACCGTCCGCGCCGATGGCCAAGCCAGAAACCAGCTGTTCATCAGGACCGTTAAATACAACGAAGTCCTCCCCTCCTTCCATTTTAAACATTTGAATATCCTGCACTGGCATTGAACTGTTTTTCACTGCCGCAACTCTAGGATTCTTCAGCATTCTCTTAAAAAGCGACATGGTGAGCGCCACGCCAGCCAGCTGGGGAATATTATAAATCACAAAATCTGTATTGGGGGCTGCAGAGGAAATGTCATTCCAGTACTGAGCAATCGCATGCTCCGGAAGATGAAAATAAATCGGCGGAATCGCCGCAATCGCATCTACTCCCAATTCTTCTGCATGGGCCGCTAGTTCCATACTGTCCGCCGAATTGTTGCAGGCTACATGAGCAATAACCGTAAGCTTCCCCTCTGCTGCTTTCATCACATGCTCTAAAACTACTTTTCTTTCTTCTACATTCTGGTAAATACATTCTCCAGAGGATCCCCCTACGTATACCCCTTTTACTCCTTTTTTCATCAGATGTCGGGTCAGCTTCTCCACAGCCACAGGGCTGATCTCCCCTTTTTCATCATAACAAGCGTAAAACGCTGGAATAATTCCCTGATACTTTGAAATGTCTTTCATACCTTTCCTTTCCTCTCTCAAAAAACGTTTTTCTGATGCCTGCAAAATCATTGTTTTCATACAAAAAATCATTTATAATAAAATACAGAAAATCAGATTTTGGATTTGAATTCCACTCACGAGATATCAAAACGGAGGTTTCATCATGCAAGCCAACATTCTTGATTCCATCGCCAATCATTACAACACACTTACCCGATCCAGCAAAAAACTGGCCGATTATATTCTAGCGCACAAGTCGGAAGCACAGTATATGTCCATCACCACGCTGGCTGAAGCTAGCTGTGTTTCAGAAGCAACAATCACCCGTTTCTGCAAGATGCTGGGGTTAGTTGGATATAATGATTTCAAGCTTGCCCTCGCCAAAGTGGATTCCACGGCTACATCCGTTGACCCTGCATTGGAAAGCCCCAATGAGGATGGAAGCAGCTTTGACAATCTCTGCCGCCGCCTATATCAAATTGATGTGTCTGCTCTAAGTGAAACGTTAGCCCTTACCAATGAAGCATCTGCACAAAAAGCCATTTCCCTCCTTTCCCGTGCCAGAAAAGTTTACTGCTTTGGACAGGGCGGCAGCAATGTAATGGCAATGGAAGCCTGGGCCCGTTTTTCCACTGCTTCTTCCAGTTTTATTCATATTGCAGATTCTCATCTGCAGGCAACTGCATCTGCCCTCTGCACAAAAGATGACGCGATTCTTTTCTTTTCCTACTCCGGCGCAACCAAAGACATGCTGGATGTATTAAAGCCGGCCAAAAGCAACGGAGCCGCGATCATCTTGATTACCCATTTTTCCAATTCACCCGCTGCGATGCTGGCTGATGTAAGCCTTTTATGCGGCCCCAACGAAAGCCCCCTTCAGTCTGGATCCATTGCCGCGAAAATTGGCCAGCTCTTTATCATTGATTATCTGTTCCATGGCTTCTGTCTTCAAAATCCAGAAATCTGTGCGGCTGCACGCACTGCTAC
>USKC01000231.1 GCA_900555195.1 uncultured Lachnospiraceae bacterium | reverse complement strand
CGGTGCCGAATATGATCACGCTTCTGAAATAGGTCGTATATTCTTCCGGCACAATCTCATCCTGTTCGATCACACAAAAAGAAGCTCTGGGATTTCTGCGTATGGCATCCAGCTTATGGCCGCTCCTGGCACAATGGAAGTAGATCTTATTCCCATCATATACATAACTGAGGGGCACGGCATACGGATATCCTCCGTCTCCCTCCAGGGCCAGAACGCCGGAAGTGCCCTTCCTCAATATCTCAATGCACGTTTCTTTCGCAAGTTCCTGCTTTTTCCTGCGCATAGGGCGGAACGTCCCCCTCTCCTCCTTCTGAAGATTTGTCATAGATAAAGATATATCTGACATGTATCCATCCTCCTGTCTAGCTCAAAAATAAAGCATTGCCCTCCGCGTCTTCTACGGCCTAACGACGCGGAAACCAATGCTTTCCTGTTTACCCGGCGGCAAACCAAACCTTACTTCATCCATAAAAAAATCTTAGTCAAATTTATCATAAGAGGATCCGGCTGTCAAGCTCTGCCTTCATTCCGCTCCGTTTCCTCCATCCAGAACCGCTTCCGCCATCCGGATCCGCATTCCGCGCATCCGCCAGCAGCGCACATCCTGCAGATCTCCTTCCAGCAGAATGCTTCTTTTTGGGCCCTCCGGATAATACCGGGTGGTAAATACCCGTTCCCCTTCATTCAAATAGATTTCCACTAAAGAGGTATCCGCAAGGACGCGCACCGTACGGACTTCTTCGATTCTCGCCCTTCTCTCGGTTCTTCCTCTGCCAATTCCCGAAAACGGCTCCTGCTCCTTTCTGTCCGTAAATGCGAGAACCGCCCGCTTTCCATCATAAGAAAGCCGCAGGCCGCCCGCAATGGTAACGGAAAACGGCGCTTTCCCCTCACGGTTGCAGAACTGAAGATCAAAGGCGTCATCCAGAACAGTTTCCCGTCCTGGCATCACCTCCATCTCCGCCCCGCGCAGCGCTTCCAGTTCCGGCACCGGAGCCTGCAGCAGCTTTCCATCCCGTTTTGTCACCTGCCTCGGAACCGTCAGGGCATGCTGCCATCCCCTTTCCACAGTGGGATTCAGGTATTCTTCTTCAATATCCGGAAGCCCAGCCCATCCGATCAGGATTCTGCGTCCCAGCTCATCCTGAAAGGTCTGAGGCGCATAAAAATCGAACCCTTTATCCCATTCTTCAAAATCGCTCAGCCCTCCGGGCCCATCCGGCCCTCCATCCATCCGGAAATACCCGGATGCATATACATTCTGGAACGCATATTTTCCTCTCTCCAGACCCTGGGGGGAAACGGAGAGGAACCATCCGCCTTCCACCAGGAACAGATCCGGACATTCCCACATATAGCCGAAATCCGGTACCGTCAGTTCCTTCCGCAGTTCCCATCTCTTTCCGTCTTCGCTTTCATACAGCAATACCGCCCCCGCATCCGCCTCTTTCGTTCCAGCAGCCTCACCTTTCCCACATTTCCTTCCGCCCAGAACCATATAGCGCCGTCCGTCTGATACAAATACCTTCGGATCCCGGATGTGTCTGGTATATCCGAGAGGATAATCCCTGAAGGTGAGAAGCGCTTCCTTCTCTTTGAACCGTTTCCCATCCTCGCTCTTCGTCAGAACGACTGTCGCTTCCCTGCCGTCAAGGATATAATCGTATCTTCCTGTCCGCTTCACATTACCCGTATAATAGACCGCGATACGGTTCTTTTCCACCAATGCGCTGCCCGAATATACTCCATCCCGGTCAAAGGGTTCATCCGTCACCAGAGGCACGCCCAGATATTCCCAATCCACCAGATTCCGGCTGCTATAATGCCCCCAGTATTTATCCCCTCCCTTCGCACTGAAAGGAGAATATTGAAAAAACACATGATAAACACCCTCCGCCTGGCATAAGCCATTCGGATCATTGAGCCATCCTGTCGGAGGCATCAGATGAAATTTCAGCCTCCACGGATCCTGCGATACGGCAGGGACGCTCTTTCTCTCTTCCTCAATGATTTGCTTCACTATCTGCATGCCCGTTCGATTCATCCATCCGTCCTCCGGTTTCTTTCTAACGCTCTACCACTTCCAGGACCTCATCCTCCAAAGATACCTGTCCGGTCTTTCCGGGAAGAACCGCTTCATACGCGTCCGTATTGGTAACGACCACCGGAGTGATGAGTTCATATCCTTCCGCCCGGATCCCTTCCATATCGAATTCCACCAGAAGGTCTCCCCTGCGCACATGTGCGCCGTCCTGCGTCTTCGCCGTATAATATTTTCCGTTCAGAGCGACCGTATCCAGTCCCACATGAATGAGCACCTCCACGCCGTCTTCACTCTTCAGCGCCACTGCATGTCCTGTGGGAAATATGGTTTCCACCGTTCCATCGAAGGGCGCATATACCTTTCCTTCAGAAGGTCTGACCGCCATTCCTTTTCCCAGGATTTCCCCTGCAAACGTTTCATCAGGCACCTTGGACAGTTCCACCGCTTCTCCGGGAACGGGACAAAATATGGCCGTTCTTTTTCCTTCTTCCGTTCCGCTCATCTCTTCAGCATTCTTCCTGTCTTCTTTCCTTTCAATGCCCTCTTTTTCACCAACGCTTTCTGCCGTCAAAGCGCCGGAATTCGTTTCCGTACTGTTTCCCTTATTCTCCCCTTTCGCGCCGCCGTCCTCTTCTTTGTAAAAAATCCAGGAAAACAGGAAGGCTACCGCAAAAGCAACCACGATCACCAAGGTATATTGAAGAGTATAATCCGTTGTAATCAGATAGCCGAACAGACCGGTTACACCATATGCCGTAGCGCCGATCCCTGTCCACCCTGCGATCAGTGCGCCGCAGGCGCCTCCGATCATTCCGGCCACAAACGGCTTCATGTAACGGATATTCACGCCGAAAATCGCCGGTTCCGTGATGCCGAGGAACGCAGAGAGGGAGGCCGGCAGAGCCATGGCCTTGGTTTTCTTATTGCTCGTCTTTACGGCCAGCGCCAGCGCAGCTGCTCCCTGCGCCACATTGGCTGCCGTGGCGATGGGCATCCAGGTATTCAGACCGTTTCCGGAAAGGAGGCCCGCCTCCAGGGCATTATACATATGATGCACACCGGCCACAACCGTGGGCGCATAAACCGCTCCGCAAAGCGCCGCTCCTAGACCGAAGGGCAGCGTAATCAGCCACTGCACGCCCGCCAGAACGCCGTTTTCAATCCAGGAGAACACGGGCCCGAAAATTGTCAGAGTAAGATATCCCGTCACCAGCACGGTTACCAGCGGAGTTACGAACAGGTCGATGATCTCCGGCACTATTTTGTGCAGGCGCTTTTCCAGCATGCTCATGAACCATACCGCGATCACCACCGGAATCACATGCCCCTGATACCCCGTCAGGTTAATCTCATACAGCCCGAACCAGACGTCCGCCGTAGGAATACTTTCGGCCCCAGCCACATTCCAGGCGTTCATCAGATCCGGATGGATCATGATCATTCCGATCACTGCCCCAAGGAATGGATTGCCGCCGAATACCTTCGCCGCGCTGAACGCGATCAAAACCGGCAGAAATACGAAGGCCGCATTGGAAAACAGGTGAATGATCGTATAGGTACCTGATTCCGCCAGCTGCGGATATACCTTGCACATTCCTTCCAGCAAGCCCATCAAAAGGCCGCTGGCCACAATGGCAGGGATGATCGGAACGAATACGTCTCCCAGCGTCTTGATCGCCCGCTTCCACACGCTTGTCTTCGCACTGGCTGCCTGTTTGACCTCTTCCTTTGTCGCGGTTCCAATGCCGGCAATGCGGATGAATTCGTCATAAACCTTGTTGACCGTTCCCGTCCCGAATATAATCTGCAGCTGCCCGGAAGCGACAAAAACGCCCTTCACTCCATCCACGTTCTCTGCCGCTTCCTTGTCGCATTTGTCATTGTCCGCAATCACAAGCCTCAGTCTTGTGGCACAGTGCGCTGCACTCACAATGTTCTGCTTGCCTCCGATCGCTTCCAGCACCTCCTGTGCCGCCTTTTGATAATCCATAGCTCCCTCCGCTTCCGCCTCTTAAAGAAATCGTTCTCACGTTAAATATGAGGCATTTACTAAATAGTTGAAACTAAATATTATTATTTTATGAGATCGTTCTCACTTTTTCTCAATTATATACCCACGAAAGCAGATTTGTATATTCTTCTTTTACACAAATCTGCTTTCGCTTTTTTAGTCATTTTCCATAATGCGCATCCAGGGTTGTCCCCCTTACCTGAAGGCAGTATCCCATTTTGATTTCCTTTCCCGCCGGCTTATTCTCCATTCTCTCCAGAAGCAGGCGGGCCGCCTCCTGGCCGCTGGTTTTATAGTACAGGTGCGCGCTGGTCAGCTTTGGAAACACAAGGCGCCCTGACATGATATCCCCCACTCCAACAATGGCCACATCTTCCGGTATACGGCGGCCGGATTCCTGTATCCATGCCATCGCTCCCATGGCAATCGTATCTGTGGCGCAAAAGACCGCATCCAGGTCCGGATGTCTGCCAAAGAGCGCCGCTGCCGCATGATAGCCGTCCTGAGCGGAGAAACCGCTCTCCTCAAACAGACTTTCATCCCATGGTTTCCCCGTCTCCTTCATCGCCTCCAAAAAGCCTGCCTTTCTCTCTTCTCCAACAGCCCGATCCCGCGCCGTTACCCCGATGCAGCCTGCTTTTTTTGCATGCGCAAGAAGGACGCGCGCCACCGCGCACGCCGCATGATAATCATCCTGATACACACAGGAATATCCTTCCAGACGCTGCCCCAAAAGAACCACCGGAACCTGCAGCCGTTTTAGCGCTCTTTTGTGTTCCGGCGTGAATATGGTGGCGATCAGAATGATGCCATCCACCTGATTCTGGGAAAACAATTCCAGATATTCCAGTTCTTCCTTTTCCTTATTCTCCGTATCCGCCAGCAGCAGCAAAAAGCCCGCCTCCTTCAGAACCATGCTGATGCCCGCCACCATCCTGCTGATGGATTCGGAATGAATCTTAGGAATGATCACTCCCACCTGCCTGGTCCTTTTGGTCCGCAGCGTCTGCGCCTGAGCGGAAGGTTTATATCCCGTTTCCTCTATGACCTTCCGGATCCGTTCCTGTTTCTCCTCGCTCACATATCCATGATTCAGATATCGCGATACCGTCGCTCTGGACACACCTGCCATCTGGGCAATCTCATTGATATTCATGCCGTCACCTTCATTTCGTCCTTTTCTCAATATGAGATTGATCTCAGTATAACATGCCGGAAGGGCTGCAACAAGAGGCTTTCATTCCGAACTCCTGCAGCCTTATGCGCCAGTCC
>USKC01000230.1 GCA_900555195.1 uncultured Lachnospiraceae bacterium | reverse complement strand
TGCCTTACAGCCTGCCGAATCTCTTCTGAATCCAGCTGAATTCCTATCCACTCCCAATTCGGTGCACTTACCACCACCCCATCCTTCTCCAGGAGGAAACTGTCCTCTTCCACCCCTCCCATGGCCGTCTGTAGTACTTGTTCTTCCAAATAAAGTGCTACCCGTATCCCCAAAACATCCTGTACATCCATCTGTCTTTGTAGAGCGAACAGGTATGTAACCTCGCCATCCGTGCTCTGTATCTGAAATGGAACCTGAAACACGTCAAAAGGCCCCGTTCCATCTGCCTCCTCCCCTGAACCTTCTTCTGATAGATGCATAATTCCATCATGATACAGCAAAGCACTCTCCGGCAGAAAAACCGCTATCCCTGCAATTTGGTCATCTCTATTGCAGATTCGCTTCATCCTTTCTTCCAACCATACCCGAGCATCTTCCGTTTCAAATCCTTCTTCCCCATATCGCTCCAGGGCTCTTATAACCACCGGATCCGTACAGAAATCATTCAAAAGCGCTTGGTAACCTTCCAGCACCAGTGTAAGGCCCGTATTCGCCATCTCTAGTCCAGCGCGAACCCTTCCTTCCAGATTATCACGCATGGAAGATACCAGTACGCGCTGAGACAGTCCGGCAAAGATCAGCAGGGGAACCAGTGTCAATGCCAGCTGCTGGAAAATCAGTTTGATCCTAAGCCCCCAAGACTTCTTCATTCCGCACCTCCCCCCAGAAGTCGGCAGATCTTTCCTGAACCTTAAACGCCTTCCTCCATTCGTTCCGCTATCTGCTGCGCATATCTGCGGCACTTCTCTTCTTCATCCGCTTCCACCAGTATCCGGATCACCGGTTCGGTCCCGCTCTTTCTGATCAGCACCCTGCCGCAGCCTTCCAACTCCTTCTCCGCCAGAGCGATCGCATCCTGTACTTCTTTTCTGGAAAGGACCTCCCCTGCGTCCGTCACCCGTTTGTTTATCTGCACTTTCGGATATACCTGAACCCCGGCCACCAGGAAGGAGGGCATGGTTTTCTTTCCAACCACGATTTCCATCACCCGGATAGCCGTCAGGATTCCGTCTCCGGTAGTGCTGTATTTGTTGAAAATAATATGGCCGGACTCCTCCCCTCCGATGCTGTATCCGCATTCCTGCATTTTTGCTGATACATATTTATCACCGACCGGTGTACGTTCCATACGGATCCCTTCTTTTTCCAGCGCTTTTTCCACACCCACATTGGAGGCCACGGTGGCCACCACCGTATTGTCGATCAGCGCTCCCTCTTCCTTCATCCGCACCGCACACAGGTACATGATCAGGTCTCCGTCCAGCACATTTCCCTTTTCATCCACAGCAAAACAGCGATCCGCATCTCCGTCAAAGGCGAATCCCACATCCAAGCCCTGTTCCACCACGAATCTCTGCAGGGATTCAATATGCGTAGAACCGCAGTCCACGTTGATATTCAGCCCATCCGGCTCATCATGGATCATATAGGTCTTGGCCCCTAGCATCTCAAACACCGTCTTCGCAATGCTGCTGGCCGCCCCGTTTGCGCAGTCCAGCCCCACGCGATATCCGCGGAAAGAGTGGATCGTCGTGGAAGTCAGATAACTGATATACTGATTCCTCCCCTGAATATAATCCGTAATCTTTCCAATATGCTCATTATGCGCATAGGTGATCTCCACTTCGCCATCCAGATATTTTTCCACCTCTTCCAGGACAGATTCTTCCATCTTATAACCATCCCGGTTGATGATTTTAATTCCGTTATCATAATAAGGGTTATGGCTGGCGGTAATCATGATTCCAAAATCAAAATCTCCGCTTTTGGTCACATAGGACACGCTGGGCGTGGTGGTCACATGCAGCAGATACACGTCAACCCCGGTACAGCTCAGTCCTGCCGCCAACGCATACTCAAACATATAGCTGGAACGTCTCGTGTCCTTCCCGATCACACATTTCGCCCTCTTTTTCGCACCTTCCGTAAAATACCAGCCAAGAAATTTTCCGATCAGAAATGCGTGATCCGCTGTCAGTACCTCATTCGCTTTCCCACGAAATCCATCCGTTCCAAAATATTTCATACTCACTCCTTCCTCCCGTCAAACGGAAAGCCTGCTATATTCCCCTGGCAGCGCTGCAGGTTTGATGCCCTGTTTCCCGCGGCAGGGTATTTGATTTATACTATTTACTCTAAACCCTGGGCCTTGATTTTGCAACAAAAATCCCGCCGCCGGCCCCTTACGCCGCCTTCAACGACTCATTATCATTGAAGGCGGCGCAAGGGACCAAGCGGCGGGCCATATCCCTGTTACTGCATCGCCGTTTCTAACGGTACATCGCCATATACTCCCCATGTGCCTCAATTAATTCATCACACATGCTGCGGATATCATCAATACTCAGTTCCGCCGCCGTATGGGGATCCAGCATGGCTGCCTGATAAATATAGTTGCGGTCTCTGGTTCTGGCGGCCTCGATCACAAGAAGCTGTACATTGATGTTGGTCTGGTTCATGGCGGCCAGCTGAACCGGCAGCCTGCCAACATGGCACGGGTTGATCCCCTGCGCATTCACCATACAGGGCACCTCAACGCAGGCATCGGAAGGAAGATTATCGATCAGCCCGGTATTGAGGACATTTCCTCCGATCTGGTAGGGCTTATTGGTCACCACCGCTTCCATGATATAAGACGCATACTCACGGGAACGTTCATGCGTAATCTTCCCGTCATTGAGAATATTCCTGCGTTCTTCTTCCCAATCCGCGATCTGCTTGATACAGCGCCTTGGATATTCATCCAACGGGATATTGTATCTGTCGATCAGTTCCGGATAACGGGACTTGATATAGAACGGATTGTATTCGGAATTATGCTCGCTGGATTCCGTACAATAATAGCCAAAGTTTCTGATATATTCATAGCGAATCATATCATTATGCTTCTCAGAAGCATTTTTCTCCAGGGCACGCCTCCGGATCTCCGGATACAGATCGTTTCCATCCTTGTCCTGCACCTTCAGCAGCCAGGCCATATGGTTGATCCCCGCGATATAATCCGTAGCCCCTTCCAGCTTATCTTCCATTCCAAGCCCCTTCAGCAGCCCTTCCGTACATACCTGTACGCTGTGGCAGAGGCCCACCGTCTGAATTCGGGTATATCGCTGCATATAACCGCTGAGGATCGCCATGGGATTGGTATAGTTCAAAAACAGCGCCTTCGGGCATACCTCTTCCATATCCCGTGCGAACTCTTCCATCACGGGTATGGTGCGCAGTCCCCTCATAATTCCGCCGATTCCCAGCGTATCCCCAATCGTCTGCTTCAGGCCGTACTTCTTGGGTATCTCAAAATCAATCACCGTGCAGGGCTCATAGCCGCCAACCTGAATGGCGTTCACCACAAAATCCGCATCTTTCAAGGCCGCCTTCCGGTTCTCCACGCCCAGATAGGTGGCAATCTGCGCCCTGTCCTCATTCACATTATGATTAATCGCCTTTAAAATAATCTCCGAGTCCTCCAGGCGTTTGGCATCAATATCATAAAGCGCAATTTCCGCGTCCCGCAGCTGGGGCGTGCACATGCAGTCTCCCAGCACATTCCGGGCAAACACCGTGCTTCCCGCTCCTAAGAATGCAATTTTTACCATGGTACCCCTCCTGTCCTTGTATTTTATTTATGTTTCCTATAGAATGGTCTTGGTGGTTCTCATTTTATGATTTTACCGCCTTTCATTCTATACAGATTGTTTCTAAATTATTGTATTTATGTTGTTTTTTAATCAGGCGCGGGCCTGTGTCCCGCAACGGGCATAGGAGGGGAGAGGCAAAAATGGAAACGGACAGAACAGAGCAGAGCATGGATACAGCAGACAAAGGCCTCGAAAACCTGAAACAGCAGGTCGTAGACCCCCTTCCTTATCCCTTCGGAATACAGGAAACCGGCAAAGCAGCGCCGCTGCGCGGCGCTTCGCGTGAAACCACAAGGCTCCTAAGCGGGCCGGAACCGGGCAGCGCCGTTCATTTCTATTACTGCGGAAGTGAATCCTGCACGCCCGGCCATTTCTTCGGCCCTGCCGTAAGGCCGCATTATCTGATTCATTTCATCCGAAGCGGAAAAGGACGGTATCTGCGCAGAGAAGAAGCCCATGCGCTTGCAAAGGGAGATGCCTTCCTGATCCTTCCCGGAGAAACCACAAAATATATCGCTGATGAGCAGGATCCATGGGAATATACCTGGATCGCCTTTGACGGGCCGGGAGCGAAAGCCCTGCTTGGCAGCTGCCGTCTCGGGGAATCGAATGTGACCTATCACTCCCCAACCCCAGAAGCCGCAGACCATCTCCTTTCCATGGCTTCCTTGTTTGAGACCAGCTTCCAGGACGAAAAAAGAAATTCCCTGGAAATCATCGGGAATTTCTTTCTGTTGTTTTCCTGTATGTACCAGGAGCCGGATACTTTCTCGCAGCTCGCAGGGCTGTCTTCTTCCAATGATACACAGGGCAGCAGCTCCCTGGCAAGCCAGGAACTTTATTTTCGCCAGGCCGCAGCGTATCTGAATCATAATTACAGCTATCCTGTCAAAGTGGAACAGCTGGCCCGCCAGATAGGCGTCAGCCGTTCCTACCTGTACCGCGCCTTCAAAAACTGCGCGCATCAGAGCATCCAGCAGTATCTTCTTGCGCTGCGCCTCAAAGAAGCCCGGCGCCTCCTTCGGGATACAAACCGCCAGATCACGGATATCGCCTATTCCTGCGGATTCACGGATTCACCGTCTTTCTGCAGGCAGTTCCGGAAGGCCTGCGGCCTTTCGCCGCTTCAATTCCGCCGCAAAATGTGCAAAAGCAGCCCCTCACAGCCTTCGCAAACATCCCTGTAAGTTTCCTCAAAGTTGCCTGTATACCAGGGGTCCGCAATATCTCCCGGTCGGTTGGTATAGTCCAGGAGCAGATGCACCTTTTCCTGCGGATCATCCCGCACAATGCGCAGAATGTTCCTCAGGTTCATCCTATCCATGCCGATGAGGTAGTCAAACTGTTCATAATCCTTCCTGGTCATCTGTCTGGCATGCTTAAGGGCGATCTCCTCCCGCGAGATCCCATGTTCCAACAACTTGCGTCGGGTACCGTAGTGAACGGGATTGCCGATTTCTTCTGTGCTGGTAGCAGCTGACTCGATGTGGAACTGATCTTCCAGCCCCCGGCTCCTTGCCAGATCGCGGAAGATATATTCCGCCATGGGGGAGCGGCAGATGTTGCCGTGGCAAATAAATAGTACTTTAATCATCTTTTTATATCTCCATTTAAGTCTTGTATTTCTTCTCAAACGC
>USKC01000229.1 GCA_900555195.1 uncultured Lachnospiraceae bacterium | reverse complement strand
GAGGACATGGAGGATCTGATTTCCATCGGAACCATAGGCCTCATCAAAGCGGTGGAATCCTTTGATTTCACCAAGAACAGCAAACTGGCGACCTATGCGGCCAGATGCATTGACAATGAGCTGCTGATGATGCTGCGAAGCAAGAAAAAAACATCCAGAGAGGTCTCCCTATATGAACCGATCGGAACCGACAGGGAAGGAAACGAGATCAGCCTTTTGGATATCACCGCCCAGGAAATGCCGGACATTGTGGAACAGATGGAACTGGAAAGAAAGCTGGCCGGACTGGCGGACATGATCGATATGCTCCTGACAGACCGGGAAAAAGAAATCCTCTGCCTGCGCTACGGCCTGGGAGGCGAGGAAGAGATCACCCAGAGGGAGATCGGGAAACGGCTGAATATATCGCGAAGCTACCCGGCTGTTATAACAGGGATAAAAAGCGTGTACGGGCAGTGCCTGCCGTAATTGCAGACTGCCTGCACACGCTTTTTGTCCCTGTTTCAGGGCGCAGGAATAGGACAACGTCCGCCTCACATAGAATGCAGCAACAGAAAGAAGAAAACGGGCGGAATATATATGGAAGAGATTGCGGCAGAAACAAAGAAGGAGGGCCCTGGCAAAACGGGCGCAAAGGAACAGGACGGCTTGGTTGATATCCGAGAAGTCAAAATTGATGCGTCCCTTCCGGCAGAGGAACGCATGCGGAGCTTCCTGCGTCAGATCAGGGATCCCTGCTTGTTCCGATATAAGGATCTGATCGTGGAAGCGGTGTTCATGGAGAATGGGGATACGCTCACAGACAGGCTGGAGCAGGCTGACCGGTTCCTCGCTTCCGAAGGATGGACAGAAGGGGAAGAGGCGTATGACGGCTGAAAGGGGAGAGGAGAAGAAGAAACGCCGCGCCGCCATCTACATCCGCCTGTCCCGGGAAGACGGGGATAAAGAAGAAAGCGACAGCGTTGTCAATCAGAGGGAATTGATCCGCGCCTTTTTGCAGGAGCGGCCGGAGATAGAGGTCTGTTCAGAACGGGTGGACGACGGCTACAGCGGAGTCACTTTTGAACGTCCGGCGGTACAGGAGATGTTTGCGGACATTCGGGCGGGCCGCATTGACTGCGTGGTGGTCAAGGATTTGTCCAGGTTCGGCAGGAATTACATAGAGACCGGGAGGTATATCGAACAGATCTTTCCAATCCTTGGCGTCCGTTTTCTGGCGATAAATGACGGCTATGACAGCGAGGAGGGGACAGATTTTCTTCTGCTTCCCTTTAAGAACCTGCTGAACGATGCATACAGCCGGGATATTTCCCTGAAGGTGCGAGGCCAGATCCGGGTGAGATATCTGCGGGGGGATCACATCGGCTCCTTCGCTCCCTATGGATATGGGCGCAGTCCCCAGGAGCCGCACAAGCTCTGTGTGGACGAACGCGCGGCCGGGATCGTGCGGGATATTTTCAAAAGAAGGCTTCAGGGAGACAGCTGTGCACAGATTGCGCGGAGGCTGAATGAAAAAGGAATCCCTTCCCCGCTGGAGTATAAGAAGCTGCAGGGATGGGCCTATTATACGCCGTTTCAGCGTAAAGACAGGGCTGTCTGGTGCGCGCAGTCCGTAAGCCGCATTCTGAACAATGAGATTTATACAGGAACCATGGTTCAGGGAAGAGAGCGGACATACAGTTATAAAATGAAGAAAAAATTCCGGGTGCCCGAACAGGAGTGGAAAAAGGTGGAAAATACGCATGAACCGATTCTTTTGAAGCGGGAGTTTGAAACGGTTCGCCGCCTGATCGGACGGGATACGCGGCTCGCGCCAGGGGGCGGAAAGCCGTATCCCCTTTCCGGCCTTTTGTATTGTCCCTCCTGCGGCAGGGGTATGGTGCGTCGGAACGCCCATGCGGCTGGAAAGACCTATGTCTACTATGTGTGCAGGACGCGAAAGGAGAATGGAAGAAGCTGCCCTCAGGGCGGCCGGATCCGGGAAGCCCTGCTTCTGGGAGCGGTGGAGGAACTGCAGAGGCTGGCGGAAGCGTTATGGGGGCAGAGGGCTGCAGATCGGCCGACAGTGCGGAACGTGAGCGGGGAAGGCCGGCAGCGCGCGTTCTTTTTTTATCTCATGGAAAGAATAGAGATACAGGATCGCTGCCATATCCGGATTTATTTTACCTTCCGGTTAGAATAGAAAGCTGCGGCTGCGCATGCATCCTTTCCGGAATGATTCCGGCCGCAGATGGGAAGGAGGAATTTACGCACAGATGGCCAGGACGAAGAGAAATAATCCGGACGCGGCGGCCTGCCTCTATAATATGGAAGAAAAAAGGATCGCGGCGGCCATTTACGCCCGCCTTTCCGTAAAGGATAACGGGGATGGAAAGGAGGCCATGCGGACGCAGGTGGAATATCTGCAGCGTTTTCTTTCCGGCAGGAAGGATCTGAAGCTGGCGGGCATCTATCAGGATAATGGAAGGACAGGAACGGATTTTGCCAGACCGGCCTTTGCAGAGATGATGGAGTCCATAAGAAGAGGGGAGATCGGCTGCGTAGTGGTCAAGGATCTGTCCCGGTTTGGCAGGAACTACATGGAGGCCGGGGTTTATCTGGAACAGATTTTTCCTCTCCTGGGCGTTCGTTTCCTTTCAGTGGACGATCATTATGACAGCAGAGAGGTAGGAGGGAACCGGGAACTGGAGATTTCGGTCAAAAATATCTGCCATCATGCCTATGCAAAGGACATCTCAGCGAAGATCTGCACACACCTGGAACTTCGGAAAAAGTGCGGCTGGTATCTCGCCAAAACGGCTCCTTATGGATACCGGATTGCCCGTGCCAAGACAGGCAGCAGTCCAGAAAGAAGGATGTTGGTGACAGATGAGACGCAGGCGAAGGTGGTAAGAAGAATCTTTGCCCTGCGCCTGCAGGGCGTAGGAGTGACCGCCATAGCGAGACTGCTGAATGATGAAGGCATTCCGACCGGCCGCATGCGAAATGGGAAGGAAAAAGAAGCGGGATGGGAGAGGCAGCCGCTCTGGTCGGCCTCCGGCGTGCGTTTTATTTTGGGAAACCCGGTTTACTGTGGCTGCATTGTGGAACAAAAATCGAAACGGGCCTATTATCTGGGGGAGGGAGAAAAGAAGATTCCCCGGGAGGAATGGCATCTGATTGAAAACACCCATGAAGCCATTATAGAAAGAGAAGCGTATGAGGCGGTCAGGGAACTGATGGAACAGGCGGCGCGCCATGTCCATCCTGCAGGCGGCCCGAAGCGAACGCGACCGGAGAATTGCCTGAAGGGCCTGATTATATGTGGGTACTGCCGCCGAAGGATGCAGCGGGATTCCGGATACTGTGGAAAGGATGGTTCCGTGCGGTACCGTTTCCGCTGTCCGGAAAAATATAAAAAAAGAGAAGGCTGCAGCGCGTCTTCCGTGGAAGAAGCGGCGTTTCTGGAATTGCTCCGGGCATTCCTGACCTGTGCTGCCCTTTGCGCGGATACGGCGCCGGCCTTTCTGAAGGATCGGGGGCATGAGAAGCGTTTCGCGCCTTCGGCCGGGAAATGGTATCAGGCCCTGGTGAGAAAAGTGATGGTGCAAAAGGGGCAGGTGCGGCTTTTTTTTGCCTTCACCGCTCCATGGGAAGGGTTTTGGGGGAAGAACGATGCAGCAGATGCGCAAGAACATACAGATAGGGGCTTGGAATGAATAAAAAGGAGACGATCGCCCTGTATCTGCGGATATCTGAAGAGGATAAAAGAAAGCAGGAGGGGAGAAACAGCCGAAGCATCGAAGGCCAGCGGATGCTGCTTACAGAATATGTACGGAAGCATGACGGCCTGAGGGGAAGACGGATGGAAGAATTCATAGACGACGGATACAGCGGAGCGAATTTTGACCGCCCCGGCGTGCGGGCCCTTCTTTCCGGGGCAAAGGAAGGCAGAATAGGATGCATTCTGGTAAAGGATCTGTCACGGTTTGGACGGAATTATCTGGAAGTAGGCAGGTATCTGGAACAGATCTTTCCCAGGCTGGGCATCCGTTTCATCTCGGTAAACGACCATTTTGACAGCTTTGAAGGGATGGGGGCGGCCGGTTCCATTGAGGTGGGATTCAGAAATATTCTGTATGCGGCCTACAGTGCAGAACTTTCCCGCAAGGTGAGAAGCGTGCGGCGCATGAAGGCGGGCCAGGGCAAATTTGTGACGGCGCGGCCGCCCTATGGCTACCAGAAGGACATTTCCCGGCGCGACAGGTTGCTGCCGCGGCCGCAGACGGCGGAGGTGGTGCGCAGGATATTTTCGCTCTATCTGGAAGGAATGTCGCAGAGTGCCATCGCCGGCCTTTTGAATGCAGAAGGGATTCCCAGCCCGGCGGCTTTGGATAGGAAAGAAGGAGAAGGGGCGTTGAAAGGATGGACGCCCGCCGCAGTCAGCCGCATCCTCTCGGATGCAAGATATACAGGAACCGCCATATACGGAAAGAGCAGGCCCGTATCCATAGGTAGCAAAAAGAGCGAGGCCCTGCCGCAGGAGGCGTGGATCCGAGTGCCAGGAGCGCATGAAGCAATTATATCACAGGAAACCTTTGCCGCCGCTGCCGCCCTCCGCCAGATGAGAAGGCGAAGATGAACCGGCCTCCCGCTCAGCCCTCCGCGTCCGTTCCGCCGCAAATGCCAGCGCGTCGGGGCCCGGCTGAATGCGGACGAAAAAAAGCTTGCCAAGAGCCCCGGCAGGAAGTATAGTATAAGAAAACCTGTTCCTTATCCTGCTTTCTGAGGCGGGAGGCAAACAGCAGGGACAGGCTTGACACATCTGGTGCCCGGGACAGCCGGGCGTGATCTGACGGAAGCTGGTATGTGGTATGATGGCCGCATAGGGCTTGCATTCTGAATTTAGGATAGTTCGCAAAGAGAGTTATTCCTTGTTTTTATCCCTGATGGAACAGCAGAATATGTATCCCGCATTGAGAAAAGGGCGCTTCTTAAGCTGCGAGAAGGCTTTGAGAAGATGGAGGCGCAGTCTGTCTGAATGTTTATAAGGTCTGCGAAGGCGGTCTGAAAGGGAATCCTTACGCAAGAGAAAGCCGGCCTCCGAAAGAAAGGAGGGAAAGGGTCTATATGTACAGTACGATTATGAGCGGCGGGCTGAATGGGCTGGAATGCTATCTGGCGCGCGTGGAAGTGGACTGCGCCAGAGGGCTTCCCGGCTTTGAGATGGTGGGCCTTTTGGGAAGTGAGGTGAAGGAGGCCAGAGAACGGATCCGGGTGGCGTTAAAGAATGCGGGGATCGCGCTCCCTCCGCTGCGCATTACGGTGAACATCTCCCCGGCAAGCCTGCATAAAG
>USKC01000228.1 GCA_900555195.1 uncultured Lachnospiraceae bacterium | reverse complement strand
CGGCAGCGCATCCGAAGCCAATCAAATGCCCTGCCAAAAGCAGCAAAGCCTCCAGCCTGCATTGGCGCAACCTGCAGGCGCCCTTGGCCTGCTGCCCGCGGAAAAAAAGACAACGGCCCCTTTCCCCTCACCCTCTAAAGTCAGATGCCGGAAACAGTCAGCCGTTATCTATGGATATTATACGCTATTTTATTTTTAATACTCAACACATTTGTAGCATAATGCCATATTCAGAGTTACAGCCCTGCCCCCGTCAGTTCCAGGTCCAGAATATGGGCGATGGGCGCACAGGCATTCATGATCTCTTCCACCGTATTCGTCTGCGCCCCCAGTTCGATGAGCAGGCTTCTCGGACGAAGATGCATATTGTAGCGATATCCTTTCAGGTAGATCCGCCTGGTGAGACCCGGATAGTACTCGTTGGCGATCACTTCCATTTGGAAGGAAAATGCCAGGTTTTCATTGATATAGGGATTTTCCAGGTAATCGATGTTTCCCACCTCCCGGGTATAAGAAAGCCCGTTAAAAAACATGAAGGTTGCCGTAGGCTTCCCGTTCAGCTCTGTTACCAGCTTCCTACCCTCCAGCACCGCATCCCTGTGAAGATCAATCACCACTTCTATGGTAGGGTTCTCTTCCAATATCTGGGTGATTGCAGGCAGCGAATTGGAGTAGGCATTGTCCCTGCTTTCCACATCAAACTCCCCTGTATGGTGAATCACATTATATCCATACTCCTCCCGTAGAATTTGGGCCAGGAGCTCTCCTGCTCCGACGATGGATGTGGACGCATCCCCCGGCACGGAATCTACAAAGGTTTCCTGGGAATGGGTATGATAGATGAGAATCTGCGGGACGTCCGGATTTTTCTGAATCGTCATATCCCTTTCCAACAAATTCTCCAGATTCAGCCGTTCCGGGCTGGCTTCCGTCGTCGCATCCACCGCATAAAATTCCTTAAGCAGGGCGTCAAAATCCTGATAATAACTCCAGTCATATTCCTGGGACGGCACCTGCGCCTTCACAAATCCGAACGAATCTGCCTGGGGCGAAGCATTTTCCCCTTGTCCTTCTTCCACCGGTGCGTTTCCATCCTGCGCGCCGTCCGCCATGCCGTTCTGGGAAACGCCATTTTGGCTTGTGCCTGTCTGATTTTCTTCCTGAAGGCGTTTTTGCGCCTCTTCATCCAGCCGAAGCTTTCCTTCAGACACCTCCGGTATTTCAAGCGCTTCCCCCCGTTCACTTTCCATATCTTCGCTGGCGCCTTCCTGAAGCAGGATCTTTTCATAAGTACTGCCGCTCTCCGTCTGAAGCCCCTCGTTTCCCCCATTTTCCTCCCCATAGGCAAAGGGGGAAAGTTGTTTTTCTCCAAACGTTTCCAACCAATCCCCTGCTCCATTGTCCGCATATGCAAATGCAGGAAGCCAAACATCCAGAATTTCCTGTCCCGCCTTCTCTTTCAGAATGCTGATCCAGGAAACAGAGGCTTTCCCTGCCGCCCCCTCTTCCCCATTTCCCCTTGTGAGCAGAAAATCTCCCAGAGCGACCAAGGCAATCGCCAATACGCAGATATGAAATATCTTTTTCCCATTCCATTTTCTTCTCATAGGGAAATATATGCCAAAACATCCCTTGTTTATGCAGGGCTGCGCGGATGCGGGACCGGTTCCCCATCCCGCATCCTGCTCCTTTGCCCTTCAGGATGCAAACGGCCGCTCATTCGCTGTTCCAGGCTCTATGCGATTCCCCTCACGCTGCCTCACGCGATTTCCAAGGCCATATTAATGGCCTCTGATATGGTAAAACTCAGCCGTTTCACCGTCTCGTCGATGTCTTTGCTTGTGACATACATATTGTTCAGCTCCGACATGGCCTTTGGATGGCTGCCATGGTAGAAGGAAGATCCCGTCTTGTTTTCCTGAACCATGCTTTCAATCGCATCTCCCACAGTGGTCGCCGCATCCACCACCGTGGGCACGCCAATGGCAATTACCGGCACGCCAAGGCTCTCCTGATTAATCGCATTCCTGTGATTGCCTACACCTGAGCCCGGATGGATCCCCGCATCCGATATCTGTATGGTCCGGTTCAGCCGCTTTGTGCTGCGGGCCGCCAGGGCATCCACCACCAGCACCACCTCCGGATGGGTCTCATCCACAACGCCCTTGACGATCTCCGCGCTCTCCATACCTGTCATAGCCGTCACGCCCGGGATCAGACTGCTGATCAGATGCATGGGCCCCTTTCCATATGCCGCCTTTCCGTATTCCCGAATCACATGTCGGTTTATGAACAGGTTATCCACCACCTCAGGCCCCAGCGCATCCGCGGTCACGTCCCTGTTTCCCAGTCCCACGACCAGGATCGATTTTTCTTTCTCTATATCAGGGATGAGCGCCTTGAGCTGTTTTGCCAGTTCTTTTGATACCTCTCTGTGATAATCCTCATCCGGTTCTATCAGTCCGGGCGCTTCCAGCGTAACATAGGTTCCCATCGGCTTTCCCATCGCCTTCGCACCGTTTTTGGTGTCGATAATGACCCGTGTGATATTCACCTCACTTTTCTCATTCCGGTATTCTTCCACGCGTACCCCCCGCAGATTTCCGTCCGCTTCCGTTATTCCTTCCCTGGCTTCCAGCGCCAGATCCGTTCTCACTTGAAAACAACTCATCTGTACTCTCCCGCTCATTCTTTTACTTTAAATTATGCGCGACGTCTCATCTGGCCCTCTTCCAGGTTCTTCGCCGCATGAGCCTCAAGCAGCTGTTTCGGCAGGCTGCCTGCGCAATTGCTCTTAAGCCCTATTTTTTGCAAAAATAAACAATTTATGTATTGACAGATATCAGGGTGTCCGCTAGAATACATTTGTATGTTTCCATTAGAACGACCGTGTCCGGGTTTAATGAAACATTTTCATAAAGAATGGAAAAATTCAATTGAAAATGGAGGTGAGAATCTTGGCTAATATCAAATCCGCTAAGAAGAGAATTCTGGTCAACAGAACCAAGGCTGCAAGGAACAAGTCCATCAAGTCCAGTACGAAGACTTCGATTAAGAAAGTATATGCGGCTATCGAATCCGGTGATAAGGCGGCTGCACAGGCAGCTCTTCTTGCTGCTACTTCTACCATCGACAAGGCTGCAACGAAGGGTGTTTATCACAAGAACAATGCGTCCAGAAAGGTTTCCCGTCTTTCCAAGGCTGTAAACCAGATGGCATAAGAAATCGATGGATGCCCCTGTTATGGGCAGCATCCTCACATTTTATAAAATCTCTCTTCCGTTTTCGGAAGAGCGCGGCTGAAAGGGGCCGTCGCACAGTCTGTGCGGCGGCCTTTTTTATACGGTAGAAACTTTCATTTCCTACCGTATAAAAAACGCTCCGCTGTGGATGCGCACTCGCACGAAAGGAAATGATTGCCTGACAGCAATCCTGCCCGGCGCGAGTGTGCGCCAAGGCGCACACTTTTTCATTTCAGCCATTCTGGACCCCCGCGTCCGGGATCTTGTTGATGATCTTCTTATTGATCCTTCTGTAAAAGAAGAGCGTCACGCATAACGACATGACCTCGGCAATGGGGAACGCAAACCATACGTTGTCCACATTTCCGGTCAGGGACAGCAGATATGCCACAGGAAGCAGCACCACCAGCTGTCTCGCGGCGGATACGCAGAGGCTGTACACGCCGTTTCCCAGAGCCTGGAACAGACTGCCGATCACGATGCAAAAGCCGGCAAACAGGAAGCTGAGGCTGATCGTCCGCAGCGCCGGGACGCCGATCGAAAGCATATTCTCTGATGCATTGAACAATCCCAGCAGCTTATCCGGAATGATCTGAAACACAGCCAGGCCAATCAGCATGATCGCCACCGCATACATCACGCTCAACTTCGTCACCTTCTTCACACGGCTGCGGTTCCCCGCCCCGTAATTGTACGCTATGATGGGCACCATTCCGTTGTTCAGCCCGAATACCGGCATGAACACAAAGCTCTGCACCTTATAATAAACGCCGAATACCGCGGTTGCGGTGGAGGTGAACTGAATCAGAATCAGATTCATCCCGTAGGTCATCAGGGAGCCTATCGCCTGCATAATAATAGAAGGAATGCCCACAGAATAGATCCGGGCGATCATCTTCCCATCCGGCCTGAATCCGCGAAAACTGATCTGAATATCCTTGTTGATCTTCACATTGAAAAAGATCGCGAGGATCGCCGCCACGATCTGCCCGAATACAGTAGCCGCTGCGGCGCCTGCCACACCCATTGCCGGAAATCCGAAAAGTCCGAAAATCATGATGGGATCGAAGATGATGTTCAGCACCGCTCCGACTCCCTGCGTGATCATCGTATAAAAGGTACGTCCTGTGGACTGAAGCAGCTTTTCAGCGGTCATCTGGAAAAACATGCCGAAAGAAAACGCACAGACAATGGAAAGGTAGCTGACGCCGTATTCCACAATCTGCGGGTCGCTCGTCTGGCTTAAGTAAAACGGTCTTGCGATCGCCAGACCCAGCACCAGAAAAACGAGGTAAGAAACAGCCGCAAGGAAAATGCCGTTTTCCGCCGCCTTGTTTGCGCTTTCCTGTTCTTTCTCTCCCAGGCTGCGCGAGAGAATCGCATTGATGCCAACACCCGTTCCCGCTCCCACCGCAATCATCAAAGACTGGATAGGAAATGCCAGCGATACAGCCGTCAGGGCATTTTCATTCAGCATGGACACGAAAACGCTGTCCACAATGTTGTACAGGGCCTGCACCAGCATGGAAATCATCATAGGGAACGCCATAGAAAGAAGCAGCGAATTCATGGGCATCGTTCCCATCTTATCGCTCGCCATCTCCGTCCGCCTTCCTCTGGAATTCTCTTCCGCCGGCCTTTTTCCGCTTTCTGGTTCCTTCATTCCATCTGCCTCTCTTTCCCGCCGCCCATTCGATGCGGCGGATATCCCCCTGATCGCGCGGCGTATTGTTTCTTCTATAAATATAAGCTAACTAAATAAGTATAAAGAAAAGAAGAAACGATTGCAAGCGGCAATCTGCCGCTACGGCAATCTGCCGCTATGGCAATACCGCTGAACGGAACCCGCTGCCCGGCGCTCATGACAGATCAGGGTGTTCCGTTTGCATGGGCCCGGCGCACAGATGTCCCCCCTGCGCTTCGGCGCACATATGCTTTGCCGCAGCCGTCTGAAAACGCCGGCACTTACGCGCCGTCTTTTGGCGCGTTATGTGCCGCTGCGTTTGAAGCCGAGCGAGAGCGTGCTCCGGCAAAGGACATACGGGGCAGGGCCAGGGGGGCGCGTCTGCCGTCTTCCAGCCGGGCCGTCTGAAC
>USKC01000227.1 GCA_900555195.1 uncultured Lachnospiraceae bacterium | reverse complement strand
GGAGGACAGTACAGGGGTTGCCCATATTCTGGAGCATTCCGTGCTGGAAGGGAGCAGGGACTTCCCGGTGAAGGATCCGTTCATCGAATTGGCGAAAGGGAGCCTGAACACGTTCCTGAACGCCATGACCTATCCGGACAAGACGGTTTATCCCATCGCCAGCTGCAATGATGCAGACTTCCAGAATCTTATGCATGTCTATCTGGATGCGGTGTTTTATCCCAATATCTATAAGGAAAAGAAGATCTTTGAACAGGAAGGCTGGCATTATGAACTGGAGGATCCGGACGCGGAACTGAAGATTAACGGCGTGGTTTATAATGAGATGAAGGGGGCCTTTTCCTCACCGGATGACGTGCTGGAGAGGGAGATCACGAATACATTGTTCCCGGATACCCCTTACAGCGTGGAATCCGGCGGAGATCCGGAAGAGATCCCGAATTTGACGTATGAGGAGTTTTTGGACTTCCACAGAACCTATTACCATCCTTCCAACAGCTATATCTATCTGTACGGCAATATGGATATGGCGCAGAAGCTGGAGTATTTGGATAAGGAATACCTGTCGCATTTTGACCGCATACAGGTGGATTCCGAGATCCCGCTCCAGAAGCCCTTTGACAGGCCGGTGGAGGCGGGCGGGGAATATCCGATCACAGACAGTGAGCCGGAAGAAGAAAACACCTATCTGGCTTATAACATTGCGGTGGGAGACTGCCTGGATCGGGAAGCCTATATTGCATATCAGATTCTGGATTATGCGCTGTGCGGCGCGCCCGGCGCTCCTCTGAAGCAGGCGCTTCTGGATGCAGGAATCGGAAAGGATATCTATAGCTATTACGATTCCGGAATCAGACAGCCATATTTTTGTGTGATAGCCAAGAATGCGGATCTTTCCGATAAGGAAGCGTTCGTCCGGATCGTGGAAGGAGAACTGAAACGGCTTGCGGACGAAGGCATTGACAAGAAAGCGCTGCGGGCAGGCCTGAATTATTACGAATTCCGTTACAGAGAAGCGGATTTCGGCTCTTATCCTGCCGGATTGATGTACGGACTGCAGGCGTTGGACAGCTGGCTGTATGATGATATGAAGCCTTTTATTCATATTGAAGCGGGTGATACTTATAAAAAACTGCGGGACAGGGTGGATACCGGTTATTATGAAGAACTGATCCAAAAAGGCATGATCGATAACCGTCATAAGAGCGTGCTGACCCTTTCTCCCAGAAGAGGCCTGGATCGGGAACGCGCACAGAAACTGGCGCAGAAGCTGGCGGATTATAAGAATAGCCTGACAGCGCAGGAGATCGAGGAAATAGTGGCTTGGACGAAAGAACTGCGCATATATCAGGAGACGCCCGACAGCAAGGAAGCGCTGGAGTGCATTCCGCTTTTGAAACGGGAGGATATCAGGAAAGAGGTGGAGCCGCTTGTGAATGATATCCGGAATATGGACGGCACCACGGTGATGAAGCATGATATTTTCACCAATCATATCGTTTATTTCCGTTTCCTGTTCGACGTAAACCAGGTTCCGGAAGAGCTTTTCCCCTACATCGGCATCCTGAAGGCCGTGCTGGGCTATGTGGATACGTCGAAATACGCTTATCAGGATCTGTTCCATGAAATCAATATGGAAACGGGCGGAATCACTGCGGTGACCAATTTCTTTACCAATGCGAAAGATCTTTCCTCCTGCCGGGTAACCTTTGAGATCAAGGGTAAAACGCTGGAAGGAAATCTGCCAAAAGCGGTGGCGCTGGCAGAGGAAATCATGCTCCGTTCCCGGTTTGAAGACGATAAGCGCCTGTATGAGATCCTTGCTGAACAGAAATCCAGGCTGCAGTCCAGCCTGATTTCCGCAGGCCATTCTGTGGCAGCTTCCAGAGCGATGTCCTATTTCTCCAGGCCTGCGGCGATTCAGGAACAGATAAATGGGATGCCTTTCTATCGTTTGGTGGATGATCTTGAGAAACACTATGCAGACAGGGCGAAAGACCTGAAAGAAAAACTGACAAAACTCGTGCATGCAATTTTCCGGCCCGAAAATCTGCTCCTGGATTATATCGGTTCTTTAGAATATTATGACTCCTTTATCGGGTTGGCTGGTAAAGTAAAAGAGGCGCTCTTTACGGATGAATTGGAGCAAAAAGCGTTTTCGGTTGAACCGGTGAAGAAAAATGAGGGCTTTATGTCCGCATCTCAGGTACAGTATGTATGCAGGGCGGGTAATTTTATCCGGAAAGGATTTCCTTATACAGGGGCGCTTCGCGTGCTGAAGGTTCTGATGAGCTATGAATATCTGTGGCAGGAGGTCCGCGTAAAGGGCGGGGCCTATGGCTGTATGTGTTCCTTTGGCAAGAGCGGAGACAGCTATTTCGTTTCTTATCGGGATCCCAATTTGAAGGAAACGGTTTCCGTGTATGAGAGGGCGGCCGATTTCGTAGAACGGTTTGATGGGGATGCGAGGACGATGACGCAGTATATCATCGGCGCCATCAGCGAATTGGATACGCCGATGAATCCGGCGGCGAAAGGCCTTCGCTCCATGAGCGCCTGGCTGACTAATCAGAGCATGGAAGACCTGCAGAGAGAGAGGGACGAGCTGCTCGGGACGACGCAGGAAGATATTCGGTCACTGGCTGCATATATTCGGGCATTTATGGAGGATGACTGCCTGTGTGTTGTGGGGAGCGAAAGCAGGATTCGGGAAGATAAGGAATTGTTTATGAATCTGGAAAACCTTTATTGAGAGGTATAAAAGGGGGAAAAGTATGGGCAAAAGACTGTGTGTGATATTGGCTGCGCTGCTGCTGGTGGTTTCTTTGGGAGGCTGCGGAGGCAGTTCTTCAACTGAAAACTCTTCAGCCTCTCCGGCGCAGGAGGGAGCCTATGATACGGCAGCAATCTATGAAGAAGCGGGAGAGGCTGCAGAAGCCGCAGACGGAGGGGCTTCTGCCAACGTGGAAGTGGACGAAAACGCGGCCTCGGACAGGAAACTGATCAAAAATGTAAATTTGGAAGTGGAGACAGAGGAGTATGCTTCTCTGGTTTCCTCCATTACAGAACGGGTGGAGGCTCTGGGAGGCTATGTAGAACGATATGATTCTTATAACGAGAACAGCATCGGCGACAGAAGTGCGAATCTGACGCTGCGGATCCCCGCGGAAAACCTGGATTCCTTTGTCGATCAGGTGGCGGAAATCTCCAACATTATATCCAGGCAGGAGAGTGTGGAAGATGTGACCCTGACCTATGTGGATCTGGAGAGCCATAAGAAAATGCTGGAGGAGGAGCAGGAACGTCTGCTGGCTCTGCTTGAACAGGCGGAGACGTTGGAAGATATTCTGGCGATCGAAAGCAGGCTGACGGAAGTGCGTTATCAGCTGGAGAGCATGGAAGAACAGCTGCGGTCGCTGGACAATCAGGTGAGCTACAGTACGGTGTGGCTGAATGTTTATGAAGTGGAACATTATACGCCTCCGGCTGAAAAGGGGACCTGGGAACGCATCCAAACCGGTTTCATGGAAAATGTATACAAGGTTGGAAACGGGCTTCGGGAATTCTTTATCAACTTTGTGATTTCCCTTCCGGTGCTCCTGGTGCTGGCGGTGATCGTTGCTGCAATGCTTCTTCTGATCAGGCTGTTCGTGAAGTCTGCGGAAAAGAGGAATGCGAAGCGGCAGGCAGAAAGGAACAGGTCAGGGCAGTATCCGCCTTATCCGCGTCCGGGCATGCAGATACAGCCTCCTTATCCGCCTCAGGGCTTTGCGGGAGGAAACGGACAGCAGCAGCCTCTCCGTGGAAATGGCCAGCAGGATTTGGCAGAAGAGAAACAGCAGAAGAGTGAGGAAAACAAATGATGGATTTGGATGCATATTTTGCAGCGCAGAAGGGAGAAAACGCCCCTTCAGGAAAGGTACGGGAGGATTATCGGGCAGGTTTCGCCACATTGGTCGGCCGGCCCAACGTGGGAAAATCCACGCTCCTGAATCGGTTGGTGGGGCAGAAGATTTCCATCACCTCCCATAAGCCGCAGACCACGAGGAACCGCATTCAGGCGGTCTATACCTGTGAGGAAGGCCAGATTGTATTTCTGGACACGCCCGGAATCAATCGGGCCAGGAATAAGCTGGGCAATTATATGCTGCGCGCTGCAGAGGGAACGCTGCGGGATGTGGACGTGATCCTTTGGCTGGTGGAGCCCTCCACCTTCATTGGGGCGGGTGAACGCTATATCATTGAACAGCTGAAGAAGACCCGAACGCCGGTCATTCTCGTTATCAACAAGACGGACACCGTGAAAAAGGACGCAGTTTATCCGGCTATTGATGTTTACCGTAAGGAATTGGATTTCGCGGAAATCGTTCCGGTATCTGCCAGAACGGGTGCAAATACGGAGGAGCTGATCCGCTGCATTTTGAAGTATCTGCCCTATGGTCAGCCTTTTTATGATGAGGATACGGTGACTGACCAGCCGGAGCGGCAGATCGTCGCAGAACTGATCCGGGAGAAGGCGCTTCGCAGCCTGGATGAAGAGATCCCTCACGGGATCGCTGTGGCCATTGAACGCATGCAGTACCGGAAGGATATCGTGGATATCGACGCGACCATTATCTGTGAGAAGGACTCCCACAAGGGCATCATCATCGGCAAAGGCGGCAGCATGCTGAAAACCATCGGTTCCAAAGCCAGGCCTGAGATGGAGGAAATGCTTGGAAAACGCGTGAACCTGCAGCTTTGGGTGAAGGTGAAAAAAGACTGGCGGGACAGTGATTACCTTCTCAAAAATTTCGGATACAATCCCAAAGATACAGAATAGAAGAACCCAAAAAAGCAGAACCTAATGTCAGCCGCTTCTTTGCGGCGGCATTGGGGAGCCTGGAGCTCTCCTGAACAAGAACAGAAGAGGACAGGTGATAAATATGGAAGATTGGAACGAATGGAATCGGTTTATGCGGTCGGGAAAGATAGAAGACTATCTCAGATATGCCCAAAAGGCAGAAACAACGCAGAAAACGGAAGGGCGGGAACCAGATACTTATGCAGGATTTGCTAACGGTGACAGGACTCATACTGAAGGCGGAACCCATCGGGGAGTATGACAAACGGGTTGTGATTCTCACGAGGGAAAGGGGCAAGATTTCCGCTTTCGCAAGAGGCGCAAGAAAGCAGAACAGCCGTCTGCTCGCAGCGGCAGCCCCCTTTTCCTTCGGAGAATTCCGGCTCTATGAAGGCCGTTCTTCCTATACGCTGGCGGAAGCCGCCATATCCAATTATTTCGAGAACCTTCGTTCCGATTTTGAAGGCGCTTATTATGGGATGTACTTCCTGGAGATATGCGATTACT
>USKC01000226.1 GCA_900555195.1 uncultured Lachnospiraceae bacterium | reverse complement strand
GGTAAGGATGCCATCCATGGGCGGCTGCGTTCCTTTTCACGAGGGCCATTTCAAAAATCGGCTGTTTCTAGCCTTTTCTGCCAGAAACAGTACGATTTTTTCACAGGCCTTCGTGAAAAGGAACGCAGCCGCCCATGGATGGCATCCTTACCGCGTCCCTCATGCACAGCAGGCTGCAGGGCGGAGCGGATGGCCCGGCAAGGCGCAGAGGAATTCCTATTCCCGGCCTTCTATTCCAGTTCCAGGCGGTACAGATTCATCCAGTAGCGTTCCAACAAACAGCTGTCCACCATTTCTACGGTCACGATCCCCTGCTGTTCCCATTCTTTCAAAATGGATTCCCGCGCAAGTCCGCTTCCGACAAACCATACCGTGTTCCCTTCCTCCAGCTGTCCAAGAAGCCATTCGGTATCCACCGCCCCCTTAGCGTACGGGAACATCTCAACGATCAGGGATTCCGGCTCGTCCATATACAGCCAGGTATCCTGATCCAGATAATACCCAGCAACAGCCTGCACCTGGTCAAAATTAAACACTACCACACTGTCTTCCAACAGGGAAAACGCCTGCTCCGTACGCTCCATCTCCGCCTTTTTATAGCGTTCCTCGCCTGCAAAAGCGCGATAATCCACCACGCCAACCGCAATCAGAACAGCCAGGGAAAAAATGAGCAATGGACGCTTCTGCCTGCTGACAAAATAGGCGAAGCAAAACCAGAATCCGCCCAAAGCCGGCAGCATATATCTATATACAAAAATAGGACGCATACAGAATGAAACAATGATGCCAAAGAGAGCCGTTCCCACCAGCACCCATACGCCGCAGGAAGCATATACTTTCCAGAACCACTCTTCCTTTTTCTTATCGTTCTCCGAAACAGCTCCCTCTTTTCGCATCTTCCCGCTTCGGCGAAGCTGTCTTACAAAAGCCATCAGCAAAAACAAGGCAAGGAGGGCAAAAAGAACCACCGCCAGGGAATAATCCAGCCATTGATAGCCCGTGGAAGGTTTCAATACAAATTTTACACAGCCCCCAAAGCAGCTGAGTGTGAGCGGAAGAATCCAATAATCCTCCCGCACCGCAGATACCTGGGCCACAGCGCTGGGAATCCAGGGAAGATAGGCCAGGACAGACAGGACTACACTTATCAGCCAGGGCACAAGCCCCTTAAAAAACCCGGCACCGTAAAAAGCCTGATACTCTTTATTAAAACTTCCCGCCATCAGACACGTTCTTCTCTCGCTTCTTTCTTTCCAGATAAGAAGCCCTCCCAGGGCCAGATACAGACAGGCCGCGGCTACAGCCGCAAAGTAATGCGTATAGGCAGCACAGATCCCGTACAGAAAAAAGGCCAGCCAATGTCTGCGCCGTCCCCCGAGTATCTCTCCCATATGGAGAAACGCCGCCGTTATGAAAAAGAGCGCCCAGCTATACATCCGTACCTCTGTCGTATAATTAGGCATCTGCGGCATGGCCAGCAGGCAAAAAGAAAAGAGCCCGGCACACAGCCACCCAAACCGCTTTCTCACCAGCCAAAGGGCATAGACAAGAAGGCCCATATATGGTACAACAGACATTCCCTTGCTGATCATGATCGCATCCGCCCCGGGCGCAAACATCTGTATGGCAGAAATTCCCGCCTTTACGATCAAATAGTAGAGCGGAGGATGCACATCCTTTGCCGCCAGTTCAAGCAGCCTGCTCACAGGTTGTTCCGCCAGCCCTTCTGTAAACAGTTCATCATACCAGATATCCGTGCTAAAGCAAAGAAAAATGCTGTAGCAGGCCATCACTACCGCTGCACCAAAAAGCAGGATTCCCGCCGCCATTTTTATCCTGACCATCGGCGTTTTGGCGCCAAACGTCTCCATTTCAGAATCCCTGCCCGCATCTGAAAGGCCAAAACTTATCGCCTCCATCTTGCGTACTTCTTTCATTTCCACCTTCTCTGCTCCTTTGTTCCTTTATCTTTCCTTATTATTTTCCTGTCTTTTCCGTTTCTTTCATATATTCTAGCAGTATTTTATTCTGTCCCGCGTTATCTGTAAAGTTTTTTCTTGATCTATGCTCCTTAAATCATCCCCCTGTCCCACAGCGTTTCCCTGCGGCAGCCATACGCCCTCTCTTCGCCGCAGGCTCAAGGGAGAGCCTGACTCCTGCCCGTACGGGACGGGTGGAGCGAAAAGGCGGTGCGGCTGGCAGGGGAATCCTATGGAAGAGAAAACGGACGGATAGGACATGCTTTGCAAACATGTCCTATCCGCCCGTTCATATATTTTTATATATAATCCATACCAAATGAACACGATGACGGCTGAATCAACCGCCTGGCAATGAGCCATCGCTCCGTTACATCTGAGCGATGCAATGCACCTAGCGATGCAATGCACCTAGCGGTGCATGGAGAAGGAATCCAGATCGTAGTTCTTCAGGTTCTCGTGTACACCTCTTTGATCCGCTTCACCGATCAGCTTGTCTCTGTCCTTCTTGGCAGCCTGTGCAGACTTGTGGTGGCTGGGGCCTCCCACGCAGCCGCCTTCGCAGATCATGCCTTCGATGAAGTCTTCCGGAAGCCTTCCCATCTTCAGCAGCGTAAGCGCCTTCTTGCATTCCGCAATGCCGCTGCATCTTGCCACCTTGATGTCCGTATTCTCTCCGGTCTCCTTCAGGCACTCCAGCACAGCATCTGTCACGCCTCCGCCATTGCCGAAACGCTTGCCGAATACGCTTGCCTCCTGGCTGGTATTCTCTTCCGGTTCAAGCTCCACGCCCTTTGCACGCATGATCGCCCGGATCTCTCCAAAGGTCAGAACATAATCCGCATTTCCCTCGATTCCATGCTCGTGTGCTTCGGATTTCTTAGCAATACAAGGCCCGATAAATACCGTAACCGTCTCCGGATCCTTTGCCTTCAAAAGCCTGGATACACCGCACATCGGAGATACCGTAGTGGAGATATTCTGCGCCACTTCCGGGAAATGCTTTCTGATATAATTCACAAAAGCAGGACAGCAGGAGGTGGTCATCTTCTTGCCCTCCTTAAAGCCTTCCGCCCATTCTGCCGCCTCAAATGCAGCAGTCAGGTCTCCGCCCAGGCCGACTTCTACAAAATCAGCAAATCCGACCTTCTTCATAGCGGTTCTCCAGCTGGCCATGGTAATATTGGGGCCAAACTGTCCTTCTCCTGCAGGCGCCAGCATGGCGACCACTTTCTTGCCCTCACGGATGGCATTGATCACATCCACGATATCCGTCTTGGAAGCGATCGCACCAAAAGGACAATTATGTATACACTGACCACACTGAATGCACTTGGACTCATCGATCTGGCATACTTTATGCTCATCCATGGTAATTGCATTCACCGGGCAACTCTTCATGCAAGGCCGCTGAATCTTCACGATTGCGGAGTAAGCACATGCATCCGCACATTTTCCGCAGGATTTGCACTTATCCGGATCGATAGAGGAACGGCCGTTTCCAACGGTGATCGCACCGAAATTACAAGCCTGCTTACAGGACTTCGCCAGACATCCCTGGCAAAGGTCAGTCACCACATATCCCGAAGAGATCGGACACTCTTCACAGGCTGAATTGATTACCTGAACAATGTTCTTGCTTTCCTTGTTTCCAGGGCACTTTCCTTCAGCCAGCCTGATTCTCTGTCTGATAATTTCACGTTCCTTATAAATACAGCAGCGGAAACGCGCCTCCGGTCCCGGAATCATTTCATAGGGGATGTTTTCTTTTTTCTCTTCCAGCTCACCTGCAAATGCCAGTTTTGCCACTTCAGTAAGCACTTCGTGCTTAATTCTCAAGATGGTAGCGTCATCAGATACTATACCCATACTTTTCGTTTATCCTCTTTCCTGATTGGTAAAATTAGGTTAACAGATTATTACGGTTCAGATCTGTCCGAATCTTAGCAACAGATTCTTATTGAGTAAAAACAAAGCTGAATTGAGACACTCCCAAGCCAGCTTCTGTTATCCGGCAGAAGAAAAACAAATCCTCCACGCACAATCAAATACCCCGCAGCAAACTGCGCTCCAATAGGATGTCCCGCAGCTTGCTGCGGGGTATTTGACCCTCCTGACAGGCGCCAATATGGCTGGAACGCTCATACGCTCCGCGCGCATATACAGCCCGTTGCCTGCAGGAATAAGTGTACCGACCATGCGGCCGAAGACCTGACAGTCTCCGACCGCATTCGGTACCTATCATTTTCGCGGAAACAACTACCGCGAACTATCTGCGCAATTAGTCATTGCCATACAAAGTCTGCAGTTTCAGCAGATAATCATATCTTTCCTTCGCATTTTCAGCAGCCTGATTCTGCAGTCTCTCAGCCTTCTTGGCATCCTTCAGAGCCAGGGAAGCATATCTTACCTCGCCGCCGATGAATTCCTTGAAGTCTTTGCTGGGAGCCTTGCTGTCAACGACGAACTTCTTGTCAGCAGCAGGGTTGAAGCGGAACAGATGCCAATATCCGGACTCTACAGCCAGCTTTTCTTCTGTCTGCGCCTTGCTCATGCCCTTCTTGATACCATGGTTGATACAAGGAGCATATGCGATGATCAGAGACGGTCCCGGATAAGCTTCTGCTTCTGCAATCGCCTTAACAGTCTGATTATAGTCAGCACCCATAGCGATCTGAGCCACATATACATAACCATAGCTCATTGCGATGCCTGCCAGATCCTTCTGCTTCACTTCCTTACCGCCTGCAGCGAACTGTGCAACCGCACCGGTAGGAGTAGCCTTGGAAGCCTGTCCGCCTGTATTGGAATATACTTCCGTATTAAATACCATGACATTGATATCCTGGCCGCTTGCCAGCACATGATCCACACCGCCGAAGCCGATATCATATGCCCAGCCGTCTCCGCCGAATACCCACTGAGACTTCTTCGCGAGGAAATCTTTATTCTTCACGATATCCTTGCATACGTCGCAGTCCTTACCTTCCAGAGCAGCTACCAGCTTATCCGTTGCAGCGCCGTTGGTTGCCCCGCTGTTGAAGGTATCCAGATATTCCTGACATGCAGCTTTCACAGCTTCATCATCCGTATTCGCTGCAACTGCTTCTACCTTCTCCTTCAGGCCGCCTCTCAGCGCGTTCTGTGCCAGCAGCATACCCATACCGAACTCAGCGTTGTCCTCGAACAGGGAGTTATCCCAAGCAGGACCCTTGCCGGCCTTATTTACCGTATAAGGAGTGCTCGGTGAAGAGTTACCCCAGATAGAGGAACATCCGGTCGCGTTGGCGATATACATTCTGTCGCCGAACAGCTGGGTGATCAGCTTCGCATAAGGAGTCTCGCCGCATCCTGCGCAGGCTCCGGAGAACTCAAGCAGAGGCTGTTTGAACT
>USKC01000225.1 GCA_900555195.1 uncultured Lachnospiraceae bacterium | reverse complement strand
GCGACAATCTCAACCTTATCACCCACCACATCACCGCTTTCCAGATTGTTCAAAAAGAGCGTCTTACAGGAATTGCTGTTAATCAGCAATAAGCGTATATCCTGCTCTGCCTTTTCCTGACATGTAACCGAAATACGATACTGCTTTTCAGATTCATCACTGGCAGTAATTGGGTGAAGCTTTCTTGCAAGGGGACGTAGAATCAGGTTGGAACCAATTAAAATAGCAGTAGCGGTGATTGCCATTGCATACATTCCAGTACTTGCAAGAATTCCAATGGCTGAAGTACACCATAAGGTGGCAGCGGTATTCATTCCGCGTACTGTCCCTCTATCCTTGAAGATAACACCACTGCATAAAAAACCAACACCAGATATAATACTGCTCCCGACACGAAATACCTGATCCGAGCCATAGAGCATTGGAAACAAGGTAAAGAAACTGGTTCCCATGCAAATTAACACATTGATACGAATACCCGCCGGATGGCCGGTTAGCTGCCGTTCCAATCCAATCAGAAAGCCAAGCACCAAGGAGAGGGAGATTCTTAAAACAAAATCGGTGTAAAACATGTGAATCGCCTCCCTTCGACCACGAACAGTATATAAAAATCGCAAGGAAAATCACATGTCTAAAACCTTGCGATTTCCTTGCGATTTGGCAAGAATTTAGGCGGGCTGAAACCGAAAGTAGTCTCAGTCCGTCTATGTTATAGTTGGTCATTAAATTTGTACCCGATGCCCCAGATAGTCAAAATGTACTTCGGCGCATCGGGGTCAGGCTCAATCTTCTTTCGCAGTTTTCGGACAAATGCCATGATGTTGCTGTCATCAAGCAGATAATCCTCTTCCCAGACTGCGCGATAAATCTGCTCTTTAGTAAAGACCTCGCCCCGATTCTGAGCAAGAAAATACAGAATGTCAAACTCTTTTGGGGTCAAGCTGATTTCTGAACCTTTCAGCAGGACCTTTCTGCTTTTCGGATGAATCTCTAATTCTCCAATTAGAATCCCGTCCGACAAAACACCGGCAGGCAGTTCTGTTTCTTCTGATGCTCCCAAAAGCAAAGAAGATACCTCTCCGCTGATCAGATCCCGGACGCCAGACAGTAAATCTTCCACACAGTCACTTTTCGGCGGCTCTTTCATCAGCTTTTCCAGCAGCCAAATTTCAAGGGCGGAATCCATAGGGATAAAACTGATATTCTTTTTCACGATGAATTCCTCCTTTCAAATCAACTCCTGGTACTTCTTCTTATAGAAATATTTTGCTACCGTAGTCAACAGCATATACGCAAGCGCTACGATCAGCAAAAATGCAAAATACCAAAGCGGCAGCATCGTCAGGCCGAACAGCGATGCACCGCTGGTAAAGGTAATGGCTGTAAAGGCAACGATTCCGGCCAGCGTTATGCAAATCACAGGCGTAGATGACCTGCTCTGCATAAAAGGAACTTTGGGTGTTCGCAGAAAATGCAGGATCAGCACCTGTGTCCACATGGATTCCAAAAACCACCCCGTCTGGAACAGTGACACATACTGAAGCTGCAAAGAAGGATCTGTAATATTCAGGTAGGTTGCTCCTCCACACAGCATGGGACACAGGAAATAATACAGGAACAGGAAGGTCGCAATATCAAACAAAGAGCTGATCGGCCCGAATGACATCATAAACCGTCCCAAAGTTTTGCCCGACCAATCTCTCGGAGACAGGGTTTCTTCCTCGTCCACATTGTCCCAAGGCAGAACAATACACAGAATATCGTACAGCAGATTCAGAAGCAGAATCTGGATGGATGTCATGGGCAGAAACGGCAAAAATGCGCTGGCGCATATGATGGCGAAAATATTACCAAAGTTGGAGCTGGCGGTGATCTTGATGTATTTGAGCATATTGGTAAAGGTCTTGCGCCCTTCCAAAACACCTTGTTCCAGGACATTGAGATCCTTTTGCAGCAAAACCACATCGGCTGCATCTTTGGCTGCGTCCACTGCCGTGTCCACCGAGATGCCCACATTGGCCTCGCAAAGTGCCGGGATGTCATTGACGCCATCACCAAGGAAACCCACCGAGTGACCGTTTTCCCGCAGAGCGGATACCAGACGCACCTTTTGACCCGGAGTAAGTTCCGCAAAAACATGGATTTCCTCAACTGCTGTGCGAAGCTCACTGTCTGTCATTTCATCCAGTTTTGCACCGGTCAGCACAGTCTCGGCAGAGATGCCCACCCGACGACAAACAGACACCGCAATGGCCGCCTGATCTCCCGTCAGAATCTTAGGAGCCACTTTTAGCCTCTTGAGGGCCGCCACGGATTCTTTTGCGGTTTGCTTGGGCGCATCAAAGAAGGACAGATAGCCCACCAGAGTCATATTAAATTCGTCAGCGGGTGTGATCTCCCTTTGATGGCCTACATTTTTCCGTGCGATAGCAATGACCTTCATACCCTCCTTTAGCATATCATCTACCACAGAAGATACGCTCTGCATACCATCCTTTTCAATCGGCAGAGTTTCACCCCGATATTCTACATGGCTGCAACGGGAAACGATATGCCTAATGTCACCTTTCATAATGATCTGGCACTCGCCATCGCTATCTCGCACAAGGGTGCTGACAAACTTGCGGGCATAGTCAAAGGGAATTTCGTCCGCCTTTTGATACTGGGCCAAAAGGTCGGTATAATGGGTTTCACGCCCGGGCATAGTCTTACAGGCAAGAATTGCGTTGTCAATAGTGTTGCGAACGCCAGAATGATAGGAACTGTTCAGATATGCCAGATCGAGAACTTCCGTATTTTCATTGCCGAGAATATCCATGTAATATTCCAGCAGGATACTTTCATTGGTTAGCGTGCCGGTCTTGTCCATGCAAAGCACATCCATACTTCCAAAGCCCTGCATGGCATTGATGTCTTTGATAATCGTTTGCTTTTTACTCATGGCAAGGCTGCCCTTGGCAAGGCAGGCTGTAATGACCATAGGCAGCATTTCCGGCATCAGTCCGACGGCCACCGACAGAGCGAAAGCAAAGGACTCCAGCCATTTTCCACCTGTGATACCGAGGAGCACAAACACAATCGGCACCAGCACTGCCATGAAGCGAAGCATGACCCAGGCAATGGAATTGGCACCCTTTTGAAAGGAATTTTTGTCGTCAGAATCGGGCTTTGTAAAACTGCCATACAGAGTGTCTTTGCCGACGGCCAGCACAATTCCTTCGCCTTTGCCGCTGATAACAGTTGTTGCCATAAAAGCGAGGTTTTCAAGCTGAGTCAGCGTCTTCTGCTCGCCGTAGCTGAGTTTGCGGCAGCTCTTTTCAAGGATGGCGCTCTCGCCGGTGATGGCGGCCTGGGAGATAAAGAGATCCGTGCTCTTCGTCAATCTGATATCCGCCGGAACACGATCACCTGCGGAGAATAGAACGAGATCCCCGACCACTAATTCTTCGGTGGGTATCTCCATTAACTCCCCATCGCGCCTCACCGTGACGCTTTCATGAATCAGGCGGTCAAGCTGAGCAGCAGCGCTCTTTGCCCGCAGCTCCTGAATGAGACGAATGACACCACTAATTAGGATCATGGAAAAGATGATAATGGCAGTAGTAGCGTTTCTCGCAAAATTGGATGCTACGAAAACATCCGTAATGAGAGAAACAATACCCAGAACAAAAAGAATCACATGAAACGGGTTAATAAATGCCCGCCGCAATCGTTGCATCATCGTATCATTTTTTCGCTCATTGAAACTGTTCTTTCCATACTTCTCCCGCATCGACTCAATTTGCTCAATGGGTAGCCCATCCGGAGATGCGCCAATGTCTCGATAGATTTCCGATGGCTCACAGTAAGCGTATTTTTTGATACGACTGTCGAATAGTGTTGCTTTTGACACGAGACAGTCCCTCCTTTATAAGTACAAGTAAGAACATTTTAACATAGTGTTATGAAAATGCTATGTTTATATTCTTGCTTTTTTCTTGCAATTTACTTTGATGCAGCAATTTCCTATTGACTTTTTATTTGCAGGCTACTACTATTTGATCGTGGATGAAACAGGATGGAAGGACATTGCCGATTTGGTCAATCTGATCTATGGAAGCATCCAACTGATCAGCGCGCAGAAATAAATCAATATTAAGGAGGCCGAATCGTGATTTTTCGCATCTTGCAGGAGTGGCTGGAAAAGAACTGCCTCAGCGAGGCAATAGAGTATGGAAGTCACAGCAAAGGAATGGCGAGATATACTTGCCCAAAATAAATCATGGAGGTTGCGATGATGCAGGAGATCTTAGTTCTGGAAGATGACCAGGAACTGGCAGAGGGGATAGAGATGGCCCTGATAAGCGATGATCTTTCTTTCACGCTTTGCGGGACGATTAAGGAAGCAAAGAAAATGCAAAGAGAAAAGAGGTTCGATTTGCTGATTCTGGATATTAATCTTCCGGATGGAAGCGGACTGGAACTTTGCAGAGAGATCAGGAGGGGAAGCAAAGTGCCTATCATGCTTCTGACCGCCAGGGATATGGAACTGGATATTGTAAAGGGCCTGGAGTGCGGCGCGGATGACTATATCACGAAGCCCTTCAGCCTGATGGTCCTAAGGGCGCGGATCCGGGCGCTGCTTCGCCGGACCATAGGCGACTCTAAGCAGGAGTATGTAAAGGAGCCGTTTCGTTTCCGCTTTGAATCCATGGAATTCTATAAGGATCATATCCCGGTGGAACTTAGCCGCACGGAACAGAGGATCCTGTATCTTCTTGTCACTAACGCGGGCAGGATACTTACCAGGGAGCGGCTGATGGAGTGGGTCTGGCCGGATGGAACGGAGTATGTGGAAGACAATGCCCTGTCCGTTGGCATCCGGCGTCTGCGGGACAAACTGGAGGATAGCCCCTCCAAGCCGGAATATATAAGGACCGTATATGGGAAGGGATACATATGGCAGGAATCGCGGGAATCATAATTTTATTACTGGACGTTGCCATTCTTGTGCTTGCAAGAGACGGCAGGAATAAGAAGAAGGAGATGGAAGTCCTGCTTCAAAGGCTGGATGATGCCCTTGAAGGAGGAGAGGGAGCATATGCGTATGATGAATCTATGGATTCGGCGATTGCGGACCGGCTGAACAAGCTGCTTAGAAGTTCCAGTATGGGCAAGGAACGGGCGTATCAGGACCGGGACAGGATAAAATCGTTGATTTCCGATATCTCCCATCAGATCCGCACCCCTCTTTCCAATATTATGCTGTATACCGGGCTATTGCAGGAAAAGAAACTGGATGGGCAATCCAGGATGCTTGCGGATCAGATACAGGGGCAGGCAGAGAAACTGGATTTTTTTATGAAAGAACTGATACCAAAAGACGAATACGGCA
>USKC01000224.1 GCA_900555195.1 uncultured Lachnospiraceae bacterium | reverse complement strand
ATGAGATCGCCCGTATCTTCCGGGTGCCGCCCCACATGGTGGGCGACCTGGAAAAGTCGAGCTTTTCCAATATTGAGCAGCAGTCTTTGGAGTTTGTGAAATACACGCTGGAGCCCTGGCTGGTGCGCTGGGAGCAGTCCATCCAACGGACGCTCTTTTCTCCGGAGGAAAAGAAGCGGTACTTTGCCAAGTTCAATGTGGAAGGGCTGCTCCGGGGTGACTATGCCAGCAGGATGTCCGGCTACGCCACGGCGAGGCAGAACGGATGGATGAGCGCCAATGACATCCGAGAACTGGAGAACCTCGACCGCATCCCTGCCGAGGATGGCGGTGATCTGTACCTGATCAACGGCAATATGCTCCCGCTGGGAAATGCGGGTGCTTTTGCAGATACACAAACGGGAAAGGAGGAAAACCCCGATGAAGAAGTTCTGGAAGTGGAAGAACCAGGCAGCGATGGAGACAGCTCCGGCGGAACGGACGCTGTTCCTGAACGGCACCATCGCCGAGGAAAGCTGGTTTGACGATGACGTCACACCCCAGCTTTTTAAGGAGGAACTGATGTCCGGGGACGGCGATATTACCGTCTGGATCAACTCTCCCGGCGGGGACTGTGTGGCGGCCGCTCAGATCTACAACATGCTCATGGATTACCCCCATAATGTGACCGTAAAGATCGATGGCATCGCCGCAAGCGCAGCCTCGGTCATCGCCATGGCCGGCACGAAGGTGCTGGTATCTCCGGTGTCCATGATGATGATCCACAATCCCATGACGGTGGCCATGGGTGACACCGCAGAGATGCAGAAAGCCATCGAGATGCTTGGCAGTGTGAAGGATTCCATCATTAACGCCTATGAGATTAAGACCGGGCTGTCCCGCGCCAAGCTGTCCCACCTGATGGACGCGGAAACCTGGATGGACGCGAACAAGGCGGTGGAGCTTGGCTTTGCCGATGAAATCATGACACGCTCTGAAGTGTCAGAGGATATGGAGCCGCCTGCGGTTTCCATGCTGTATTCCAAAGCCGCTGTGGTCAATTCCCTGATGGATAAGATCGCGGCAAAGTGTAAAACCAACCCTAAGAAAACCGAAGATTCCAAACCCAAGGGCCGCTCCGTAGACAGTCTCTACGAGCGGCTCAATCTTTTGAAACATTAAGGAGGATACCACTATGACGATTCTTGAACTGCGCGAGAAGCGCGCCAAAGCCTGGGAAGCTGCGAAAGCCTTTCTGGATTCCCACAGAAACGATAAGGGCGTCCTGTCCGCCGAGGATGACGCCGCCTATACCCGCATGGAGCAGGAGATCACCGACCTGGGCAAGGAGATCGCCCGCCTGGAACGTCAGGAGGCGCTGGAAGCGGAACTGAACCGCCCTGTGAACAAGCCCCTGACGGGTAAGCCTATGAGCGGCAAGGAGGAGACTAAGACCGGCCGCGCCACCGATGAGTACCGCCAGAACTTCTGGAACATGATGCGTTCTAAGGCTCCGATGCCCTCTGTGGTGAATGCGCTGCAGATTGGTACGGATTCCGAGGGCGGCTATCTGGTGCCGGACGAGTTTGAACGGACGCTGGTGGATGCGCTGGAGGAGGAGAACTTTTTCCGCAGTATTGCCACTGTCATCAATACGTCCAGCGGTGACCGGAAGATTCCGGTGGTGGCAAGTAAGGGAGAAGCATCCTGGATTGATGAGGAAGGGGCGTTCCCGGAATCGGATGATTCTTTCGGACAGGTGGCAATCAGCGCCTATAAGGTGGCTACTATGCTGAAAGTGTCGGATGAACTGCTGAATGACAGTGCGTTTAATCTGGAGGCTTATATTTCTAAGGAGTTCGGGAGACGGATTGGTTCTAAGGAAGAGGAAGCATTTTTTATCGGAGATGGTACAGGGAAGCCTACGGGTATTTTTAATGCCACGGGCGGCGCTTCGGATGGGGTGACCACCACTACGGCGAATATCACCTTTGATGACGTAATGGATTTGTTTTATTCCCTGAAATCCCCGTACCGGAAGAAAGCCCATTGGGTGTTGAATGACACTACGGTGAAGGCATTGCGGAAGTTGAAGGATAACAATGGGAATTATATCTGGCAGCCATCGGTGCAGGCAGGGCAGCCGGATATGATCCTGAACCGTCCGTACCATACGTCTGCCTATGCGCCGGAGCTGGCGGCAGGGGCGAAGGTGATGGCGTTCGGGGATTTTTCTTATTACTGGATTGCGGACCGGCAGGGCAGGAGCTTTAAGCGCTTGAATGAACTGTTTGCGGCAAACGGGCAGGTGGGATTCCTGGCAAGCCAGAGGGTGGACGGAAAACTGATTCTGTCAGAAGCGGTGAAGACGCTGACCATGAAGGCAGGTTCCGGGGCGTAAAGACAGTCTGGAATCTTTGGTGATGAAGCTGTTTTCTTAATGCCTGACCATAGGAAGGGAGGAGGAAGCCGGATGGTTGTGACTTTAGAAGAAATCAAGCAGTATGTGCGGATTGACAGCGCAGACGAAGATGAACTTCTCCTTGCCCTTTCCGGGACGGCGGAGAGCCTTTGTGAAGATATCCTGCGGTGCAGTTTTGAACCCTGCGCGGAGGTACCGGACCCGGTCAGGACGGCGGTGCTGTATGGTATTTCTTATCTGTATGAGAACCGGGAGCAGGCGGATTTTAAGGATTTGACGCTGACATTGAAATGCCTGCTGTTCGGGCAGAGGGATGAGGTGTTCTGATGCGGATTGGGCAGTGGCGGCAGAGAATTGTCATCCAGCAGAACCGGATGAAAAAGGATAAGGATGGGAACCAGCGGAATGAGTGGGAGGATTATTTCACCTGCTGGGCCTATGCCAATAACCTTTCGGGGAAGGAATACTGGGAGGCGGCGCAGGTGAACCGGGAGCAATCCCTATTTTTTCTGGTGAGGTACTGTATGGAACTGAAAGATCTGGACAGCACGAAGTACCGGATTCTGTTCCGGGGCGATATTTATAACATCACGCTGGTGGATTTTATTCAGTTCCAAAATAAGATTATCAAGCTGCGGGCGGAGAGGATGAAGAGGTGAGGATATGACGGACCGAAGGGTGGGTGTGGACGGGATGGCGGAGGCCATTGCTCAGTCTATGGAGGAATATGCGGATTTGTCTAATGAGGTGATGAAGCGGAGCGTGACAGAGGTGAGCCGGTCCGTGAAAAAGGACATTCAGGCCAATGCTCCGGTGAGGACCGGGAAATATAAGAAGAGCTGGGCGGCAAAGAAGGTGCAGGAGAATGCCAATTCCCTGACTATGGTGGTACACAGCCGTGACCGTTATCAGATTGCCCATCTCCTGGAACATGGGCATGCGAGACGGAACGGAAACCGGGTTGCTGCCATTCCCCATATCGTTCCGGCAGAACAACAGGGAGTGGAAGAATTGAAGGAAAAGATAGAACGGGGGTTATCGCATTGACGCATGAACAGGTGCTGAAAATGGTGGAAGAGATGGGGCTATCTTCTGCCTACGGGCATTTTGCGGAGGGGCAGTCCCCGGAGCCGCCGTTCCTGGTGTTCCTATACCCGGAATCCCGGAATTTTGCGGCGGATGGGGTTGCTTATTTTAAAAGGCGGAAGCTGCATCTTGAACTGTACACGGATTATAAGTCTGTGGAGCTGGAGGAGCGGATAGAGGCTGTGCTGGAAAGCCATGGCTTCTTTTATGCCAGAAGTGAAGTATGGATTGAGTCGGAACGGTTGTATGAGGTTCTATATGAAATGGAGGTTTGAGGAATGGGAAATAAAGTGAAGTTTAATATCTGCAATGTCCACTATGCCCCGTTGACGGTTGCAGAAGACGGGACGGATACATTCGGAGTCCCGGTTGCGATGCCGGGCGCGGTATCTTTAAGCCTGGACCCCAACGGGGAGCCAGAGTCCTTTTATGCTGACGGGGTAGAGTATTATGTCATCAACAACAATATGGGCTATGACGGGGATTTGGAACTGGCAATGATACCGGAGACGTTCCGGACGGATATCCTGAAGGAAGAGGCGGACACAAACAAGGTGCTGGTGGAGAATTGCAATGCGGAGACGGGCAGTTTTGCCCTCTTATTTGAGTTTGACGGGGATGTGAAGAAAATCCGGCATGTGCTGTATAACTGTTCGGCCTCCCGTCCGAAGATTGAATCCAAGACGAATGAGGAATCCAGGGAGGTGCAGACAGAAACACTGACGGTGAAGGCAAGACCGCTGGCATCCGGTTATGTGAAGGCGAAGACAGGGGATGCAACTACGGCAAAAGTGTATGATGACTGGTATAAAGCGGTGTATCTGCCTGCGGCGGAGCCGGAGACACCAGTACCGGCCAGTCTTGCCCTGAACCAGGAGGCAGGTAAGACGGCGGAAGTGAAATCCATGGCAAAGGCGGTGGCGGATAGATGAGCATAACCAGGAAGGTTGAAATTGACGGGCAGGAGGTGCTGTTTAAGGCATCGGCGGCCATACCGAGGATTTACCGCTTGAAGTTCCAGAGGGATATCTACAGAGACCTGCGGGCTTTGGAACAGTGCGTGAGCGGTTTCGAGGAAGGGGCGTCTGGCTTGGATTTGTTTTCTTTGGAGCTGTTTGAGGATATCGCATTTGTGATGGCGAAGCATGCGGACGGTTCTATCCCGGATACACCGGAGGAATGGCTAGATGGCTTCAATACGTTCTCTATATATCAGGTACTGCCGAAGCTGATTGAACTTTGGGGGCTGAATGTGCAGACGGATGTGGAGGCTAAAAAAAACAGCGCCCGACTGAGCGGGAAATGACAACGCCGCTGTTCCTGCTGCGGTGTGTGCAGCTGGGGATTTCTATACAGGAGCTGGAACTGCTTTCTATTGGGATGATTAATGATATGTATGCGGAGAGCAGGAATGACGAGTGTAAGTATGCCCAGCTTGCCACACAGCAGGATTTTGACAGGTTCTGATTCCGGGCTTTGTTTTCGTTGATTGGCTGGCTGTTTCCTGCTATACTGGTAGGGGAAACGGCTGGCTTGGTCAGCGTAAAATCGGAATTTATGGAGGTTTCTATGCAGAATTCGTATTTAAAAATATTTGATAATCTGTTCTTTAATATTGAAGAGCACGAGAACGTAAAAGAAACTATTGAACAAGCAAGTTATGTGTTGGATTCAGTTATTACCAGATTTGGAGAAATCCAAAATGAAATGACAACCGGAATTTCAAGAATAGATGATTTTGTTGATACTGTTATTATTTTATTTATAAGAAAAATCATGGAACAACTGGATTCTATCAATGTTTTATATTCTGTAGGTTTATTTGAACCAGCGCAGATTATACTCCGTTCTATGATAGAGAACATAGTTGGGTTGGAGTTTATATTAAAA
>USKC01000223.1 GCA_900555195.1 uncultured Lachnospiraceae bacterium | reverse complement strand
ATCCGAGCCTGAAGTTCCCTCTCCGGCCGCAGCCTGCGCCGCGCCGCTCTGGGTTTCTTCCCCCTGTGCCGCATCCCCCTGCGGCGTCAGATCGGTGGTGAGGAAATTATGTACCGCATACAGCCGCTGGCCGTTATAGATTACCCGATCCCAGCCATTGCTTCCGATGCCTGTACGCTGTACCGCTTCCCCGTTCGGAAGCTTGTAGACCACCTGGCTTCCCTCCGTGGTAGGAAGGTTGCGCAGATTGGTTTCATCCTTGGCCGTCACCAGCTCATCCACCTCCGTGAAGTTCAATCCCACCTCAGGATTGGCCTCCACAATCTCAGCCGGATTCGGATCCTTCGCCTGTGCCTCTTCGCTATACCCAAAATACGCCAGATTTACGTCCACGCTGCCATCAATGCCGGCCACCCGGCCCTGACTCGTATACTGCCACATCGCGTGCGTCCCGCTGTAGGTGGATGCAGGCGTCTCCGGATAAGGCTTCTCCGGGTATTGGGATACCCACACCCGATATTTGCTTCCCAGTGTGTCCATATCCCACAGGGCATTTCCCTCCATTTCATTCCGGGAGGCGTAGAACATGGGCGTATATCCGCGCGCAGCAATGGTATCCAGAAAGGTACAGGCGATCTGTGTGCGCGCAGCGCTGTCCAAGCCATATTGTCTGCTGTCCTGCGACTGGAAATCTTCACAGTTATACGCCACAGGATAGGTGATCTTATATTTAGCAATGAAATCCGCCACCCAGGAAGCTTCCTGCCTGGCCTCCTCTTCTGTCACCGCGGAGGAAAAGAAGTATGCTCCGGCCAGGATGCCGTTCTTCGTGGCCTCCTGCAAATTATACCTGGCGCCCGGATCTTCATAGATGATCCCGCTGACTTTGGTTCGATATCCCACACGGATCATGGCAAAATCCACGCCCGCATCCTTCACCTGTTCCCAGTCAATCGTTCCCTGATACTTGGACACATCGATGCCAAGCGTCAGTTCATCCGTCTCTCCCTCCGCCAGGGCGAGCTCTCCAACATCCACAGCAGCGCCGCTTCCGCTTCCTGCCGCATTGGCCGACGCCTGGGGATCCTCCGAATCATCCTGACTTCCAACCTCCGCTGCGATCGCAGTTTCTTCCTCGGAAGCCTCCTGGGTTCCAGCCTGTTCGCTCTCCGCCTCTGAGCTCTCCTGCGCCGCCTGCGTCTCCTCCACTGCCAGTTCTTCTTCCCGAACGGAGGTCTCTGTTTCTTCTGGCTGCGCAGCCGCCTCCTTTTTGCCGCCTGTCCCAATCAATACGGCAATGCCGATCACCGCCAGCACCACCACCGCTGCCCCGGCCGGAAGGAAGATCTTCCAGCTTTCCTGCCTTCTTCTCCTGTGCCTTCTTCGCCTTCGTCCTGACATATGCCCCTCCTTCACCCCCCTTTCGTACATTCCGCTTTCCCTACAGCCCCGCCTTTTTATCCAGATACTCCTCCACATACGTTCTGATTCCGGCAAACTGCTCCCTCGTTACAGGATTATCAGAAGGAAACTGCATCAGTTTCTCCAAATACCCCTGCCTTGCCACGACCCGGAGGCTCTCCGGATAGACCAGTTCAAATATCAGGGAAATATGCCCCACCAAATGATCCACCGCGGTCCGCTTCTTGCTGCGCAGCACCGCGCGGCCCGCATACAGATCTTCCAGCACCGCCTCCGTTACGGCACAGGCCCTCAGTTCTTCAGACGTCACATTATAGATATCCTCCGGCGAAAAATCCACGTTCACCTTCAGAATATCGATCTTATCCGCATCCCGGAGTATATTGCAGCAACGCAGCGTCCTGTCATCCAGCCCTTCCGGAAGGCGGTAGGCGCTGTGATAGAATACAGCCGTCCGCAGCAACCCGTCTTCGCTTTCGTCCTCCGCATATTTCCTGATCTGGCCTTCTCCGAACAAAATCTCAGCCCCCAGGGCAGCATGATCGATAGAGTCTGCATCTATAAACGTTCCATACCGCTTCAACTGTTCAAACCGCCCCACATCATGCAGAAGCCCGGAAAGCCATATCAGATCCCGTTCCTCTCCTTCCAGCCCGCAGCAGGAGGCCAGATGGTCACACAGCCCCGCCACCCGAAAAGTATGTTCGATCTTCAGGCACACTTTTTCATCCTGATCATTATAACGGCTCACATACGCCCGGAAAGCGTCTTCAGCCCGCTGCCTGTCTATTCTCATCCGCTGTTTCCCATCCTTTACACACGTCAACCCATTCCTTGGAGCCGGAGAAACGCTCCAGTTCCTCCATGGTCACTTCGATCGCACTGTTCGCGCTGCCACAGGCAGGAAATACGGTATCAAACCGCTTCAGGGAGACATCCAGACAGATCTGCACTCCATCTTTCACCGCAAAGGGGCACACCCCGCCGATGGCGTGTCCCACCTTTTCTTCCACTTCGTCCGGGGAAAGCATCTTCGCTTTGGTTCCGAACCTCGCCTTATATTTTGTATTATCGATCCGGGCATCTCCTGCCGCCACGATCAGAAGGCTTCCCTCTCCCAGCTGGAAGGAAAGTGTCTTTGCGATCCGGCAGCCTTCACAGCCAAGCGCCTGTGCAGCCAGTTCCACGGTCGCGCTGGAGACGTCAAACTCCTGAATCCTTCCGTCCGCATTCCACTGTTTCAGATATTCTCTCACTTTATCGATTGCCATATTTACCTCCTTGTCTCCCGTTCAGAGAACAGCCCTTTTACACATCCAGACGGCCTCAAAACGAATCACCCGTCCTTTATGATAATTCCCAAAAGCCTGGCCAGGGAAGCTGCCTGATACAGATCCGTCACCGCGCCTTTCAGTTCCCCCTTTTCCTCCGAAACGATCAGCCCGTCGATCTCATTCCCGCGCAGATCCATTCCGCGCAGGGAAGTATGGAACAGGTTCGCCCTGCCCAGTTTCACCCCCCTAAACACCGCCTTTTTCAGAACGCATTCCTCCAGATAGCCATCCTGCAGGTCACATCTTACCATACACACGGTTTCCATCCTGCTTCCGCTCAAATTGGCAAAGGAAAACGCACAGTCCTCCATCTGCACATCCCGAAACAGGCTCTCATGAAAGTCCGCTCCCACCCCTTTTACAGACTGGAAACTGCATCTGTTAAAATAGGAATCCGCCAAGCTGCTGTTGGAAAAGTCGCATGAGCGCAGCTTCACATCCACAAAACTGGATTTTTCAAAATTGCAGTTCAGGAACGTACAGTTCTCCAGGAGCACACTTTTCAGACTGAGCTTATAGAAATCTGCCCCGCTTACGCTCACCCCTTTCAGAACGCATTCTTCAATCTGCACATCCTGCCTGCAGCACTCCTGCAGATAGGCGAGCCCTTCTTCCTTTCGCTCCATCCCATCCGGAAGGATGGGCTCCGCCGGCATATCCCCTTTTTTCATTCCCATTCATCCCTCTAATATTCAATCTGTAACCGCCCGCTTATGCGATGATTCCGTTCTTAATTATACACCCATATGCCAAAAAAGCAACGATATGCGGACTTAGCACAATGGTTCAGCACATGAGGCAATGGCCGGCTATGGTCTGGACAGAAGACGCAGAAACCTTGACGAAAGGCCCAGAAACCTGACAGAAGACTCCGAAACCTCAAATTGTGGCTGGGCAGAAAATCTGATATAATGAAAAACGAAACGATCATGCATAATGAACTTTGTGTCCTCCAGCCGGTTCTTATTACAGGTTCTTACCCGGCATGAAGCACAAATATCCCCTTACGGGCAGGAGAAAATACAGGATGAATATCACTTGGAATGCTGACAAATATACGAAAGATTTTTCTTTTGTTCATCAATACGGCAACGAGGTGGCGCAACTGCTTAACTGCGCTCCGGGCAGCGACGTACTCGACCTGGGCTGCGGCAACGGCGCTCTGACAAACCGGCTCAGGGAACGGGGATTCCATGTGATCGGACTGGACGTTTCTTCTGAACTGCTGGATACAGCGCGCAGCGCCTATCCGGAAATTGCGTTTATCCAGGCGGATGCCACCTCCTTTTCTCTGTCCGAACCGGTTGATGCAGTTTTCTCTAATGCAGTATTCCATTGGATCGATCAAGAGAAACAGCCGCTGATGTTGTCCTGTGTATCTCGTGCACTCAGAGAAAACGGGCAGTTTGTCTTTGAGTTCGGCGGAAAAGGGAACAATGCTCTCATTCACGAAGCGCTGGAGAAAGCCTTTCAGCATTATGGTTTTTCCTATAAAATGCCCTTTTATTTCCCTTCCATCGGTGACTATGCCCCTATGGTTGAGCAGGCGGGTTTCCAGGTGCAGTATGCCGTATTATTTGACAGGCCCACGGAACTAAAGGGCGCAGCAGGCCTTGAAGACTGGATCCGCATGTTCGTGAAGACGCCTTTTGCTGTTGTTGGAGATACGCAGATACAGGATGAAATCATTCGGACCGCAGTTCGGGATTTGAAACCGGTTCTATATAAAGAAGGAACGTGGTATGCGGATTACGTCAGAATACGGATGAAAGCGTATAAGCCAACGTCTATTTAGAGACGCTGTTCGTCTAACAAAAGGGATTGTGTTCTGCGCTTCTTTTTTGTGCAAAAAAACTGCCAGCAGAGTTCAACTGCTGGCAGGAACTTGATATGATTCAATTGCTCACCCTTCAATGGAGATATACTTGTTCTCTTCCACCGCGGGTTTCTCCTCTTTCTTCGGAATGCTCAGCTTCAGGATTCCGTGCTTGAAGCTTGCCTTCACATCCGCCTGTTCCACTGCATCTCCCACATAGAAAGTCCGGCTGCAGGCTCCGCTGAAACGTTCCCTGCGGATATACTTACCTTCCTTCTCGTCATCCTTTCCGTCGTGAGATTTCGCCGCGCTGATGGTCAGATAGCCATCTTCCAGTGAAACCTTGATTTCATCTTTGCTAAATCCCGGCAGATCCACATCCAACTCATAGGAATCCTTCTTCTCTCTCACATCCGTTTTCATCAGACGAGATGCATTCTTGCCGAATACCGGATTCTTTCTTCCGAACAATTCCTTGTTCAGTCTTTTTTCAAATCTATCGTCAAATGGAAAATCCATAAAATCATCAAACAAATCCTCACCAAAAATACTAGGCATCAACATAACTCATCGCTCCTTTTCCAACATCTGGCGGCCCCTTTGGCCTGCCAGTCAATCTATATTATTAGGTTACCAACTTCTTTAAGAACCAGGGGACGATTCCCTTCCGGAGGCTTCCGCTTTCTTTGCTTTATGCCTTTCGTTCTTCTGATCTTCGTCCTTTCCTTTGTTCTAGATGTAATATAACACGCATTATTAGCGCTGTCAAGAGGTGAGTGCTAATTATTTTGTGAAAAAAGTGTGAAGTCCCGATTTTCCTTGATTTTACGGGCTTCACGC
>USKC01000222.1 GCA_900555195.1 uncultured Lachnospiraceae bacterium | reverse complement strand
CATCACGCCTGAATAAAAATAAAGAAGTTCCACATACTGATCCTGTCGGTCAATAAAGAGAGAGACGGGCAGAGAGGTGGAATGGATGGACGAGAAGGCGAAGAAGGATTATCAGGAGTATGTGAAGCAGGTTACGCCGACGCATAATCTGGGTGTGCAGATGCTGAAGGCCTTTCTTACGGGCGGGACGATCTGTACGGTAGGACAGGTGATACGGAATGCCTGTGAAGGAATGGGGCTGGATAAGGATGCCGCGGCGAGCTGCTGTGTCCTGATTTTGGTGCTGTCGAGCGTATTGCTGACAGGGCTGAATATCTACCCTTCCATTGTGAAATGGGGCGGAGCCGGGGCATTGGTCCCGATCACTGGCTTTGCCAATTCGGTGGCGGCTCCTGCGATTGAATTTAAGAAAGAGGGACAGGTTTTCGGCGTGGGATGCAAAATTTTTACCATTGCAGGGCCTGTGATCCTTTTTGGGATATTCACAAGCTGGGTGCTGGGAGTGATCTATTGGCTCGGAAAATGCCTGGGCCTGTTATAAACGATCGGCCAGAAAGAGGAGACAGAAAAAAGCGGACAGAAAAGAGCAGACAGAGAAGGACATATGGAAAAGAGCAGGAAGGCAGACCACCTCGGCCGGACAAAAGGACTGTACGGCGGATACGGCCTGCCTTTCACATTGGCTCAGGCAGCAGGAAAGGTTTCCGGAACCCAGACGGAAACAGACCCTCCGTTTACAGGAAAGCATCCCAGCCCGCATTCATCCAGGCGGACGGTCTGCGGATGATTTCCCAGGTAATCCCGAAAAACGCATCCCGCGAACCGGCTTCCCATGCACATGGTTTTGCTGCCGCCGGGGCCGTCTGTCAGGATGACGGCGCAGCCTGAATGGGGATGCTCCTGGTCTCCCAGGCGCGTCCAGCCGATGATGTGGGTATCATCGAAATAGTCTGCCTGCTCTCCCCAGGCGCTGTCTCGACGCAGGGTGAGCAGAGCGTCCAGCTGCCTGCCGACGGGATTGATCCCGTCATGCGGAATGCCGTAATAATCCCCATAGAAAACACAGGGCGTGCCGCCCTGGCGCAGGAGGATCAACGCATAGGCAAGGGGCTTGAACCAGCCTTGAACCCATGAAGCGAGCGCCTGTCCCGGCTGGGTGTCGTGATTGTCCACAAAGGTGACAGCACGGTCAGGCCTGGCGGCGGTCAGGGTTCCTTCAAAGATCTTGCTCATGTCGAAGTTCCCATTGCTTGAGGAGGCACGGACGAACTGGAAATGCAGCGGCACATCGAACAGATTCATGACCAGGCCGGAAGCGTCCAGATAATGCAGAAGCTTATTCAGGTCAGGGCTCCAGTATTCGCCCACCGCCCAGAGAGGAAGTCCGCTTTTCTGCCGCAGGGCGTTCAGCCAGTGCGTGAAAAAGGTAAAGCGAATGTGTTTGACTGCGTCCAGCCGGAAACCGTCCACCCCTGTGAAGGCGAGATACCATTCTCCCCAACGCTGTGTTTCCGCGATCGTTTCTGGATTGCTCATATCCAGATCTGCGCCCATCAGGTAGTCATAATTGCCGTTTTCCGCATCCACCTGTGCATCCCATTCTTTGCCGTCAAACTGATAGATTTCATGCTTTTTTCTCCGGTCATCCCAATCGACCCCGTCAAAATGGGTATGATTCCACTGAAAATCGGAATATTTTCCATTTCTTCCGGGAAAGGAGAAACGCGTCCATGCCGCGATCTGTTCTTTTCCCCCTTCTTCCAGATTTCGGTTATGTTCATCACATTCCTCCGCCAGGACAGTTTCGCATCCGTCAGCACCCATTTTATGGTTCAGGACAATATCCGCCAGGACGCGCAATCCCGCTTCGTGAAGGGAGCGGATGGCCTCCAGATACTCGTCTTTGGTTCCGTATTTGGTGGGGACGCTGCCCTTTTGGTCGAACTCGCCCAAATCATACAGATCATAAACACCGTATCCCACATCGGCTTTGCCCGAGGCACCCTTATATGCCGGGGGAAGCCAAATATCCGTGAAGCCGGCATCCCTCAGATGCCTGGCATCCTTTGCAGCGCGTTTCCAGTGCCCGGCATCTTCGGGGAGATACCATTCAAAATATTGCAATAGAGTTTTATTTTCCATGCCAGCCCTCCGAATCGTTTTGATTGGCATAGAATACCGCTTCCGATTGCTTTTGTCAAGAATTCTAAACGCGCCTATATTGGCTGTTTCTAAGCATTTGCATGCGGAAAGTTCCCCCGCATGGCGGCTGAACTCGCCCTGTCGGGCGGCAATGCGCGATGCCGTTTCGGATGATTCTGATCCGCTCGCTTATCTCTTCAACCGTTTCTTCAAATTCTCCTTCATAATACTTTTTCAGAAAGGGACGCATGATCTCGGAGCAGTCCCTCAGGGCATATGCCGTATTCGCCGCAAAGCTTGCGTCCCTGCTATCCACATAATTTCTTAATGTTTTCGCATACTTTTTTCTCTTTCCGGTGCTGCTATCCACAAGCTGATCGATCAGATTAACAACCTTTTCCTTCATCTCAAGATATTCCTCAGACCGGTTGGCATCTTTTCCATATATATGGCCATAGAGCCGTTCAAAGGAAGCGAATATCATAATCATGCGGCTCAGCGGATAAGTGTGGATGGCAGCATAATCGGGGCATATATGCTGCAGCGAAAGGTACTTGTTCTTTATGTCGTCGAAGATTCCCGCCATTTTTCCCCTGACATCATCATATACGATCATACGCCCTTTCGCTTTTGTGTTTTTCTCCGGCGCCTTTTCTCCGGGAAAGGCCAGGATTCCCCGATAATCGCGTCTTCCGTCTTCATCCGTCACGAACAGTTCCGCCCTCCGGATGCCGACGCTTGCACGGTATGTGGTAAATATAAAGAAGCTGCGCACATGCTCAAATGCGATGCATACCGTATCAATGGAAACGGGTTGGCTGAATGCTGTTATAAACCGGCTCCTAGCATGGATAGGATGCTTTCCGGTTCCTTCATTCCGGCCTCCCCCTTCTATATATAAGTACGCCTGCGCGCGTGCGCATCCAGGCTTTTTTCGGACTTCTGCCGTTATTTCCCGCCTTCTTTTCTCTCCTGCAGGCGCTGTTTGAGCAGTTGGTTGGCCGCCGCCGGATCCGCCTTGCCCTGCATGGCCTTCATGGTCTGGCCCACCAGAAAGCCGATGGCTTTCTCCTTGCCGCCAAGGTAATCCGCCACGGATGCAGGATTGTCCGCAAGGACCTTCTCGACCGTCTCGGCCAGGAGGCCTTCGTCCTTCACCATCAGAAGGCCCTTTTCTTCCGCGTATTCATGCGGCTGCACATCCCGGTCATACATGGCCTCAAAAATTTCCTTGGCCGCGCTGCCGTTTATCTGCCTGCTCTCCGTCATTTCGATCAATTCCGCCAAATGACTCGGAGAAAAACGTAAGTCCTCCGCATCCTCTCCCCTCTCCTTCATCAGTCGCAGGGTTTCTCCCATCAGCCAGTTGGACACTTTCTTGGGCTGGCCGCAAAGGGCGGTCGTCTCCTCGAACAGATCAGCCAGGTGCTTGGAAGAGGTGAGGATCTCAATATCATAATCCGGGATCTGGTATTCTTCCAGGTAGCGTGCCATTTTCTCCGTCCGAAATTCCGGCAGGCTGGCGCGGATCCGTTCCAACCATGCGTCGTCTATGAATACCGGCGGCAGATCCGGATCCGGAAAATAACGGTAATCCTTGGCGTCTTCCTTGGAACGCATGGCAAAGGAGGTCTCCTTGTTATCGTCCCAGCGTCTCGTCTCCTGCAAAACCGCCTTTCCCATCTCCAGCCGTTCAATCTGGCGTTCTCTTTCGCCTTCGATGGCACGGGCGATGGCTTTGAAAGAGTTCAGGTTCTTCATCTCCGTCCGGGTGCCGAAGGTTTCGCTTCCCGCCTCGCGGACGGACAGGTTCACATCCGCACGCATGCTCCCTTCCTGCAGTTTGCAGTCGGAGGCCCCCAGATACTGGATGATCAGCCGCAGTTTCTCCAGATAAGCGATCACCTCGTCGGCGGAGCGCATATCCGGCTCGGACACGATCTCGATCAGCGGGACGCCTGAACGGTTATAGTCCACCAGGGAAACATCTTCCCAGTCATCATGGACTAATTTTCCCGCATCCTCTTCCATATGAATCTCATGGATTCCAATGGTTTTCTTTCCTTCTGAAGTCTCAATCTCAATGCCGCCATCGTGGCAGATTGGAAGATAAAGCTGGGAAATCTGATAGTTCTGAGGATTGTCCGGGTAGAAATAGTTCTTCCGGTCAAATTTACAATACTGGTTGATTTCACAATTCATGGCAACACCTACTGCCATGGCATATTCTACCACCTGTTTATTTAAAACCGGAAGAGAGCCCGGCATACCGGTACAGACCGGACAGGTGTGTGTATTTGGCGCACTTCCGAATGCAGTAGAACAGCCACAGAAGATTTTGGTCTTAGTTGCCAGTTCCACATGGACTTCCAGTCCGATGACGGTTTCATACTGTTTACTCATAATCTTCTTTCCTCCTATTCTGCTGCTAACGGGCTGTGCTGATATGGTCTTGTCTGTTCAAAGGCATAAGCGGCACGGATGATATTCTTCTCCTTGAAGCAGTCTCCAATCAACTGCATGCCAATCGGAAGTCCCTTGCTGTCGATGCCGCATGGCAGGCTGATTCCCGGAAGTCCTGCCAAGTTCACCGATACGGTATAGATATCGCCTAAATACATTTTCAGCGGGTCGCTTAAGGACTCTCCCAACTTCGGAGCGGTGGTCGGTGCTGCCGGTCCTAAGATAACATCATATTTTGCAAATGCTTTATCAAATGCCTGCTTAATCAATGCTTTCGTACGCAGTGCTTTCAGATAATATGCATCATAATAACCGGAACTTAAAACAAAGGAGCCTAACATGATACGACGTTTTACTTCTGCTCCGAAGCCTTCGGAACGGGATTTCTTATACATGTTGTGAAGTCCTTCGTAGTCTTTCGTACGATAGCCATATTTTACGCCATCAAAACGGGCAAGGTTGGAGCTTGCTTCTGCATCTGCAATTACATAGTAAGCAGGGATTGCATATTCTACCAGGCTCAAATCGAACTCTTCTACGATAGCACCTTTTTCTTCTAATTTCTTAGCGGCTGCTAAAATAGCATCCTTTACTTCTGCATCCAGTCCTTCTCCAAAATAATCTCTTGGAATACCGATTTTCATTCCTTTCACATCATCGACTAATGCACTGGTAAAATCGGTCTCTTCTCTCTGAATGGAAGTAGAATCCTTTTTATCATAGGAAGTAATTGCCTCTAAAATGGTTGCGCAGTCTGTGACATCTTTGGCAACCGGTCCTATCTGATCCAAAGAAGAACCATAGGCAATCAGTCCATAT
>USKC01000221.1 GCA_900555195.1 uncultured Lachnospiraceae bacterium | reverse complement strand
ATATCGTAAAAGGGCATCAGAGAGAAGCATTCAAATGCTGCGCTCTGATACCCATTTTGATTCATATTGCACGGATGGATTGATTACAAGAAAAAAGCAGGAATTAACACAACATGAACGACATATAATATCTGCAATAATCTTCCTATGGAACGATCTGCACAACGCTCAACGACATGCCCCATGTATAGAGACGGCGACTCGCATGAGCCACCGTCTTTATACATGATTACCGCTCAGGGTCATTTCTTTTTCGTTTACTGAGAGAATTTCGATACTGCTCTTGATTTCTGTGCATAATGAGTTGTCGCGCCTGCCGTTCTTCTGCATCCGCGCCAAGCAGGTGGGATGTTTCCTGCTTGGCGCTGAGCAGCATAATAAGAGAAGGCTTCTCGTGCATGGCATCCTCTAACTCTTCCCGGCCTGGGCCAGCCCGATGCCTAAGTTGGCGCAAGTGGTCGTCTTTCCGACGCCGCCTTTCTGGTTGGCGACGGCGATGATTTGTGTGTTCATTGTGTCACCTCCTGGCAGGCATAAAAAATAGGCGATCATTTCTGAACGCCTACTTATTACCTATTATTATAGTAAGGACTAAACCTGTACTTTCAGTTGTTCTCTGTATTCAGCGTAGTGTTCACTGAGTACATAGTCAATCACCCAGTCCTTTGGAATAAGGTAGGTGTGACGGATGTAGTAGTGTTTTACACGGTTTTCTCGCATCAACTTTCGGGCCGTAGTATCGCCAATTCCTCCAAGCATCTGGCGAAATTGGATGAGTGTCACCACAGTAGGATATTCCGTGTAAAGCTGCTCATAATATTTCCTGTTTTTCATTGTATCAGCTCCCAAAAAACGTATTGTCAACAACGGGTAAAACTGCTACAATGACTTTTGTATTAAAACGGCAGTAACAAAAGAATCATAATTAAGTTCGTGGGCATCCTGCATACATCCCTTCAACATCCCGCATACGGTTCAAAATCAGCTCCAAAGCGGTTGAAATTTGGATGGCTGGGAAATGCCCGGTTTTTAAGGCTTTTGTTCTGGAAATGCCGATTTTATCAGTGTTTCAGCGGTTTTTAGCTTCGCGGAAGGTGTCCGAAAAGTCCGGTTGGTTCCACTACAGGGTAGCAGGTTCGGGGTTGTCCCCAAAACTCACACTTCTTCCTTCTGTTCCTCCACCTTTTTTGCGATATAATCCTCCATGCTCACCTGCGGGATGTGCAGGCTCATGGAAAGTTCCGAATACAGGTTATCCTGTGCGAGTTTAAAATATTTCTTATCCATCGCAGTCACCTTCTTTCCCACAGCCATCCGATCCCGATTTCTTCTCCAAAGCGTCTTAATGATGCGGATCCATTCCGTGCAGTCGCAGCTGTTCACCGCCTGCTTATAATTGGCTTCCCGCTGCTTCTCGTCCGCCACCCACAAGCTTCCGATGGACGGAATGCTTTCGATCAGAGATTCCGCTTCTTCCTTCGTCAGGATCCTCCGCATGGCGGTCTTCTCGCTGTCCACCGGCGTGAATATCCGCCCATCCTTGTCGTTGACGGGTCTCAGATAATAATAAAGCCGGTCTTTGTTCACTCCGCCGATATTCATCGTGGAAATATCCATGATCTCACAGACGCCCTTGTTGCCATATACAATATATTCTCCCTGATGATACATACAACCGCTCCTTTCCTTCCTGCTCCCACATGTTCTTACCTTCTGCCGCACCAGGTATAAAGCCGCTTTTTCGCGCTTTCCCCATATCCGTCTCTCACAAAATGAGCAGCGACCCACAAATGCCTGCCAGCCTGCGGATCGCTTCTTTCTTTGGTATCTGTTTTTATTTTATCAGATAAATGCACGAAAAAGCAAATCTTTTTTCGTCCATACGAGCATTTTTGTGCTGCATGCCGGATATATGAGCGAATAGAATTGTGCACTTTTACCCAATATTCCCCTGTTGCCTGGCAGCTTGCCGCCTTCCCTTCTGCCGTGCGGGCTGGTTTTAGGGAAACGAAATCCAGCCTGCACGGCAGAGGGGAAACGATGTCCTCTATAAAACCTCTTACATAAATTGACAAAGAAAACCTGACACACTATAATGAACAATGTTCATATTGAGGTGATTGAATGAATACGGTTGTAACATCCAAAGAAGAAATTTTAAAAGCCAGCAGGGAATTCATCCGGACACAGGGGTGGTCTGCGCTCAATATCCGCTCGCTTGCAACGGCCTGCGGGGTATCGGTTGGATCGATCTATAATTATTTCGATTCCAAAGCAAAACTGGTGGAATCCACAGTAGAAAGCGTCTGGTTTGAAATTTTCCACCGCCCGGAGAACAAAGATGCGTTTGAGGACATCCAATCCTGCATCGCCTGGATATATGGGCGAATGGAATATGGCCACAAACAATATCCCGGATTTTTCACGTTTCATTCCCTTGGTTTCATGCAGGAGGGTGCGTCTGAGGGAAAGCGCTTGATGCAGCGGACCTGGCGGCATATTACAGAAGAATTGTGCGCTGTCCTGAAACGGGATGCCAACGTCCGGCCCAACGCTTTTACAGAACAGTTCACCGCGGAAAAATTGGCGGATGTGCTATTTTCTCTGATGTTGTCCGCCTTGGTCCGGCAGGATTATGATCCCTCCCCTGTGTTGGAGATCATCCGCAGAACTATTTACTGAAATAGAATGTAAAGGAGAGTAGAAATGCAGGCAATCGTGGAAACTTTATTTGATGTTATCTATCTAATTACAGTGATTACCCTTGGGGTTCTGATGATTCAGGGCAGCAAAGGGGAGTCTCAATTCCGGCTGTTCGGCTGGATGGCAGTGGTATTGGGCGTCGGAGACTCCTTCCATCTGGTTCCTCGCGCCCTGGCCCTGTGTACCACAGGACTGGAAAATTATACGGTTCCTCTGGGCCTGGGTAAGTGGATCACTTCTGTCACGATGACCGTTTTCTATGTACTGCTCTATCATGTCTGGAGGCAGCGGTATGCAGTCACTGGTCAAAAAGGCCTCTCCGCTGTTGTGTATGGCCTTGCCGGCCTTCGGATCATTCTATGCATGATGCCGCAGAATCAATGGCTGAGCGCGGAATCTCCCCTCTCCTGGGGCATTTACCGCAATATTCCTTTTGCCCTTTTAGGGCTTCTTGTCATTGTGTTGTTTTACCGCAGCGCGAAAGAACATAAGGATCGGGCCTTCCGCTGGATGTGGCTGACCATCATCCTGAGTTTTGGCTTCTATATTCCGGTGGTGCTATGGGCAGATGCCATTCCGCTCATTGGAATGCTGATGATCCCTAAGACTTGCGCTTATGTATGGACCGTCTTCATCGGCTATCGAGCAATGAAACATAGGGAAGTTCTTAACAAGTAAAATCCCCTCTGCAAGCACCTGCATCAAACTTTTAACATTGCAGCCGGTTCCATTTGCATCCCTCTCAAACGTTTGCTATACTGAAGCTGTATTGGCCCAGGCTGTCAGAATATTCAGCATATAGCATATGCCAGGTACCGGATATTCCCAATATCCTGTATTTTTTGCCGATACACCTGAATGCCGCCTAATACGGCGGCATGAAATGGAGTGATGCACAACATGATCGAGACATTAAATGGCACACATGAAACAGTTTCTTATAAGGACATGCAGGCAGTCCGCGCTTTTCTGAATACCGATCCGGAGAATTTCCCCCTGCACTGGCACACAGCCATGGAAATCATTGCCCCTGTCCGAAACGAATACACGGTAAAGACCAACGGCAAAACACAGGTATTCTATCCCGGAGATATCATACTCATCCCCCCAGGGGAACTCCATGCCCTTTATGCGCCCGCAGAGGGGGAGCGGCTGATCCTGCAGTTCGACTATTCGCTTCTTGCTACGCTTGGAGGCATGGATTCCCTGATCCATATTCTGCGGCCCTACCGGCTGATCCGGAAGGATGAGACTCCCGAACTGGCTTCCTGTCTGGGGAAGCTTCTTGCTGAAATCACGCAGGTTTATATGGGGGACGATCCGTTCCGGGAACCGGATGTCTATTCGATGCTGCTGCGCTTCTTCGTTCTTCTGGGACGCGCAGAGGTGGTGGAAGCGCAGAAGTTTCCTGAGCTGCCCGGCAGCAAACAGCAGGAATATATCGAAAAATTTATGGATATCTGCAATTACATCAACGAACACTGCACACAGCAGCTTCGTATAGAAGATCTGGCCAAACGGGCAGGATTCAGCAAATATCATTTTTCCAGACTGTTTAAGCAGTTTACGGGCGTTTCCTGCTACGAGTACCTGACCAGCCGCAGGCTGGCCTATGCGGAAAAGCTGCTTCTGTGTCCGGATCTCACCATCATGGAGGTGGCCATGCGTTCCGGTTTCAACAGCCTTTCTACCTTCAACCGGATCTTCAAGGCAAAGAAAGCCTGCGCGCCTTCCCGTTACAAATCCCTGAACAACGGGATCCTTCTGGAGGCCATTCCCTCCGAACACACGCAAGAATAATCAGTAAGAAGCAGGAAGCAATCATATGGGGCTGTGCGTTTTCTGCCGGAAAGCGCCGCCCCTTTGTCATGGAAAGGATATGTAATATGGAAAATCTGATATTCAGCCTGAATGCGACGGTCCCCGTCTTTCTCATGATGCTTCTGGGACTGCTCTTCCGCAAACTGGGGTGGATCAGCGAAGCTTTCGCTGCCGGGATGAACAAATTCGTCTTTCTCGTTCCACTGCCCGTTCTGCTGTTCAACGATCTTGCCACAGTGGACTTTTCCCAAATCTGGGATCTGCGTTTTGCGGTCTTCTGTTTCGCGGTAACTGCTGCCAGCATCGGAATTTCCACCGCGCTCTCTTTTCTGCTCAGAAATACTTCCCTGCGCGGTGAATTCATCCAGGCTTCTTATCGCAGCAGCGCCGCCCTTCTCGGCATCGCCCTGACGCAGAACATCTACGGCAATGCGGGCATGGTGCCGCTCATGATCGTCTCCAGCGTCCCTCTATACAATATCATGGCCGTCGTCGTCCTCTCCGTGTTCCGCCCCGGATATAAAGAGGCTGCCCCCAACCATAAAGCTCTGGCGGCTCAAACGCTCAAGGGGATCGTCACCAATCCGATCCTGATCGGCATTGCAGCCGGCCTGCTGTGGTCCCTTCTGCGCCTGCCCATGCCCTCCATCCTGGGCAAAACCGTATCCAACATCGGTTCTCTCGCCACTCCCATGGGGCTCATGGCGATGGGCGCTTCCTTCGACCTGTCCAAAGCCAAGGGGCAGGCAGGCCCTTCTGCCGCCGCTTCTATCATGAAGCTTGCCGGCTTCTGCGTTCTCTTTCTCCCCCTCGCCGTGGGGCTTGGATTCCGCCAGGAGCAGTTGGTGGCCATCCTCATCATGCTCGGTTCCGCCACCACGGTCAGCTGTTATGTAATGGCAAGAAACATGGG
>USKC01000220.1 GCA_900555195.1 uncultured Lachnospiraceae bacterium | reverse complement strand
AATAGTTGAAATAATTCAGCGCTTCTCTGTCAAAGGGATGGGTATCCAGATATTCTGTCAGTTCCACCACGACAAAACTTACAATGCCGATATTGCGGAGACTGTGGGCCTGCTGGGCGTTTGATTGGGAAGAAGGGTTTTGACATGAACAGTTCATTTCACACATCTCCTTCCTGTAAAAGGTTTGTTCAGTTCAGGAAAAATCGTTCCGCAGCAATATGCTTTTTCCAAATCTTCAAAGATGCTGGTCATCTGCTGCCAAGGAACGTAGGCCATTGCTACCGGAAACTGGTCGCAGAAGTCATTCTTTTGGTGAGTATCCTGCATATAACTCCTCTCATAAAGCACCTATCTTTTTAATAGTATTATATGTTGGAGCTGCAGGTTCGTGAAAATAGTTTTCCCCAGATTCTATGCTTTCGGTTTGTAGTATTTTGCAGAGGGTGTTATAATTTTAATACTTGCTGAAATGCAGGCACAGGGATAAGCGGGGAAAAACTGCGACAGAAAGGCGGTAGAAGAGATGATTCGCAGAGAAGAGTTATCCTATCAGTTTATCAAGAAAGAACCCTTGTGCGGAAGCTGTGACGGAATGCGATATTATCTGGTTCGGGTGGGAGAGAGCATTCGGGCATATGTTTATCCGGATCGTTTTTGTTTTGTAAAAACGCCGGAGGAAGAGAAGGTGTGGAAGGATTTCCCGGATGATGCGGATTCCATGCCTCTCATTCTGGAATGGCTGAACGGACACCTTCAAGATGGTTTGGATGAGGGAAAATGACTGTAGCAAGGGATTATAAGCCGTATATGCGGCGGAAGGAGGAACGATGAAATACAGGAAATTAGGAAAATGGGGATTAAAAGTAAGCCAGATCGCGCTGGGAAGTTGGATGACGGATATTACCAGTTCTGATAAGACGGATGTGGCCAGACAGGTGATTGCGCAGGCTTATGATGCGGGCGTGAATTTTTTTGACTGTGCGGATAATTATGGCAGGGGAGCTGCAGAACAGTTCCTGGGAAGCGCGCTGAAGGGATTGCCCAGAGAGAAGCTTATCCTTTCCAGCAAGGTATTTTTCCCTGTGGGGGATGGACCCAATGACAGAGGGCTTTCCCGAAAGCATATATTTACGCAGATCGATCGTTCCCTGAAAAATTTGCAGGTGGATTATCTGGATCTGTATTTCTGCCATAGGGCAGATCCGGACACGCCAATGGAAGAAACCCTGCAGGCTATGAGCGATTTGGTAGCACAGGGAAAGGTGCTTTATTATGGCATGAGTGAATGGTCGCCGGTACAGCTGACGAAGGCACTTGGTATTGTGAAGGAGCTGCATCTGCGCCCGTTTTCTGTGATCCAGCCTCAGTATCATATGCTGGATCGGTATATTGAGGGTGAAATTATGGAGATCTGCCGGGAGAATGGCATCGGTATCGTATCTTTCTCGCCGCTTTCCCAGGGTCTGCTCAGCGGAAAATACAGGCTGGGACAGCCCATTCCGGAAGGGTCTCGCGCTACAAGACAGAAGGATAAGCAGATCAATCTGATGCTGACAGAAGAAAATCTTGAGAAGGTAGAGCAGCTTCTCAAAGTGGCGGAAGAACTCGGAGTGAGTCTGCCCGTGCTGGCATTATCCTGGGCGCTCCGCAGGCCGGAAATTACCAGCGTGATCAATGGTGCTTCCAGCCCTGCACAGCTTCAGAATAATCTGGCTGCAGGGGAATTTACCATTCCTGCGGATGCGATGGAGAGGATTGAAGAGATCCTGGATTATCATCCTTTCAAGAGAAAAGTAAATCAGGGGATACCGTTTAAACCCGCCCCGCCCGCTGCCGAACGGTGATGCTTCGCTGCAGGCTGAAGGAAAAATGCGTGTAGGCTGAACAGAATCCGCGTCCATTGACTTTTTTTTGACCGGATCATATAATTGCTTATTGATAAAAATTGTCGTTTACGGATGAGGAAGGCGATGGGATATGACGCTTTATGAGGGACAGACAGGAAAGCACTATACACTAGAGACGATAGCGGTGGAAGAGGAGATCGCCAGAAGGCTTCAGGCGCTGGGAATGATCGAGGGAACGCATGTAAAGCTGTTAAACCGTAAAAAGAGGGGGGCGCTGATCCTGTATGTAAGAGGAACCCGTCTGGCGCTGGGAAGCCATATCACCTCCCGGATAGAAGTAAAGGAGGATGAAAATGGCGGCTGATAACCATGTACATGTTGCCTTTGTGGGCAATCCGAATTGTGGGAAAACCACACTGTTCAATGCGGTTACGGGCTCGAAGCTGAAGGTGGCCAACTGGCCCGGGGTGACGGTGGAAAAGTATGAGGGAACCATCCAATACGAAGGGTATGAACTGAAGCTGGTGGATACGCCTGGGATCTATTCTCTCACCTGCTATACGATAGAAGAACTGGTAACGAGAAAATGTGTGCTGGATGATGATATAGAGACGATCGTAAACGTAGTGGATGCGTCCAGCCTGGAAAGAAATCTGTACCTTACGCTGCAACTGCTGGAACTGGGAAAGCCGGTTATCCTTGCGTTGAATATGATGGATATCGTAAAGGAGCGGGGAATGGAAATCGATCTGCACCGCCTGCCTGAAATGCTGGGGGATATTCCGGTCGTTCCCGTATCTGCGGCAAAACGGACGGGGCTGGATATCCTGCTTCATGCGGTGGTACATCATTATGAAGAGGGATCGAAGCGGCCCATCTTGGATTACGGAGCGGAAATAGAGGGAAAGCTCCGCGATTTGGAGGCCCTTCTTCAGAAGGATTCTCCCGGACATGCTGCGCCGCGCTGGCATGCAATCAAGCTGCTTGAAAATGATGAAGAGGTTAAGAAAGATCATCCTGCGGCTGCTGCGGCAGCAGAGAAGTATTATGAGAAAGAGATCGCAGAGGCACGGTATGCTTATATTGAGAATGTGATCGATGAGGTGCTTTTTTATAAAGCGAAGAAGGCGGCCAGTACGGATCGGATAGACCGGTATTTGACCCATCCGGTGCTGGGAGTGCCAATATTTTTGTGCATCATGGCGCTGGTATTTTTGATGACCTTTGCCGTCGGGGATTTCCTGAAGGGAGGATTGGAGTACGCGCTTGAGGCATTCTCAGGTCTGCTCAGAAGCGGACTGGAGGGAATACATACGGCGGATTTCCTGGTGTCCCTGGTGGTAGATGGCATTGTGGCGGGAGTGGGAGGCATTCTCACCTTTATACCCAACATTTTTATCCTGTTTCTGGCGCTTGCCATTCTGGAGGACAGCGGCTATATGGCGCGGGTTGCCTATGTGATGGATGGAATCATGGGACGGGTAGGGCTGTCCGGCAAAGCCTTCCTCCCGATGGTTCTGGGCTTTGGCTGTACGGTTCCTGCGATTATGGCCACGCGGGCACTGGAGACGGAGCATGACAGAAAACGGGTGATGCTGATCACGCCTTTCATGTCCTGCTCCGCACGACTGCCTATCTATGTGCTGTTTTCGGATATGTTTTTCCCGAATTGTTCTGTGATTGTGGCGTTTTCCATGTATGTGATCGGCATGGTGACGGCGATCCTGGTGGCCTTGATTCAGAAAAGGATGGAAAAGGGGAAGGCGAATCAATCCCTGCTGATAGAACTGCCGGAGTATAAGAGACCGAACCCGCGCACCATCCGCGTTTATGTGTGGAACAAACTGAAAGATTATCTTACCAAGGCAGGGACAACGATTTTCATCGCCTCCATTGTGATTTGGTTTGTGCTGAACTTTGGCATCCATGGCATGGTGACGGATCCCTCGGATAGTTTTGGGGCAGTGATCGGCCGCCTTCTGGTTCCGGTCTTAAAGCCTGCAGGCCTGGGGCTTTGGCAGATAGCAGTGGCGCTGATCTCCGGCATTTCGGCAAAAGAAGTGGTGGTATCGTCTTTTTCCGTGCTTTTTGGTGTATCGAATGTGAATTCTGCGGCAGGAATGGATTCAATTATCGCTCATATCAGGCTGTATGATCCCACGTTCGGCAGCCTGAATGCCTTCTGCCTGATGCTTTTCTGCCTGCTGTATGTGCCATGCGCTGCTACCATTGGAACGATCAGAAAAGAGAGTCACTCCTGGAAATTTACGGGAGGCATGCTGGTGTTTCAGCTATTGTTGGCCTGGGCGGCAAGCGTAATTGTTTTTCAGGTGGGATCGCTGTTTATGTGATAAGATATCCGCTTTTATGTGCGGGAGAGCATATGGAAGGATGTCCGGTCGGGGCTCATCCAAACAGAAAGGTGAGATTCAGAAAGCGGGACAGGACATGAATGAGAAAAATGGCGGGGCATTTCCCCGCCATTTTTCTGCCATAGATTTTGAGTATACGCCTATTCCACTGCGATGGAGATGATTTTCCGAACCTCTCCTTCCTGCTCCATGATAAAATAAATGGTCTCTCCTTCTTCAAAGGAAGCAAGCGTCTCCTTCACGACTTCATCTTCCACCATAAATGCCGTCGGTACACCATCTACGACAACCTCTATCGTATGATTATCAGCCCAGCCGGTGAATACGCCGTTCAGAGTAATGGGAGACGCTGTCTCTGACGGCTGTTTCTGCGCTGCTTGTTTCATCTGCCGTTTCCTGTGTGCAGGCACAGAGCATGATTGCCAAAAGGCATGCGGATACTATGGTCATTCCTTTTTTCGTGATTACTGTCCTCCTTTTGGGTATGATAACTTCTCGGAATCTTCAGCCCTGATTTTATAAGGCTTTCCGACCCCTATCTCAAAAAAATCACCCACTTTTTTTCAAAAAACGCTTGACAGGTCATCTGTCATATGTTATTATAGCATCAGTTAGTTAGCGCTAACCTTGCGCTGTTGAAAATTTGCGGCTTCGGCCGCTTCTTTTCACAGCTCTGGTTAGTTAAAGCTAACCAGAGCTGTGCTCCCGGAGGTGGAATTTTGAGCGACGCATTTCTTTCGTTGTTGTGCACACATTGCGCGCCAACGCTTTCGGGCGTAAAACCTGCCTGCATCTTTACGCTGCATAAGGAAAACATCCCGGGCTGGCAAACGGAGCTTTCTTCGTGCCGCAGCCTGTTTTCCGGCAACGGCCTGCGTCTGCGCGTTTTGTGTGGCTGCCGTCGGCATCTTGTTATCATGGTCTACCGCCCTGCATTGTTGCGGGAAAGCCTGCGCCAGCCGGAACGGCGCGCTTTTTTGCAGGCGCGCGGCTATCCCGTTTCAATGGGGACGGGACGTTTGCTGGATGAGCTTTCGCGGCGGATGCGCAGTGCAAAAGCAGGCGGTTTCCCCCACGAGATCGGCTTGTTCCTGGGTTATCCTTTGGAAGATGTCACCGGGTTCATCGCAGCAGGCGGCGCGGAGTATCGCTGTTCCGGCTGCTGGAAGGTATACGGCGACGTAGAACAGGCACAGCATCTGTTTCGTCGATACGCCGCCTGCCGCAAACGGTATCTGGCTATGGC
>USKC01000219.1 GCA_900555195.1 uncultured Lachnospiraceae bacterium | reverse complement strand
AAGAGACAGGACGGCGGAGGATGTGGCGGATACACAGATGCCGGAGATTGTTGAGATCGCCGAGAGGCATGGTGTGCATCCCGCGCTCATCTGTCTGAAATGGGCGGCGCAGAGGGGGCAGATCCCGATCCCCTTCTCCGTCAAGGAACCGCAGTATGTAAGCAATCTGCAGTGCATCACGCAGGATCCGCTGACGGAGGAAGAGATGGATATGATCCGCCGCGCGGACAAGAACTGCAGGCTGGTAAAAGGACAGGTATTCCTGTGGCCCGGCGCAAAGGGCTGGGAAGACCTGTGGGACATGGAGGGTGTGATTACATGTTAAAGGGAATTCCGAAAATCCTGTCTCCGGAACTTTTAAAGGTTCTGGCAGAGATGGGACACAGTGACCGCATTGTGCTTGCAGACGGCAATTTTCCGGCGGAATCCATGGGAAAGAACGCGAAAGTGATCCGGATGGACGGACATGGCATCCCGGAAATCCTGGACGCCATCCTTCAGCTTTTCCCGCTTGACACCTATGTGGAGAAGCCGTTCTGTCTGATGGAAGTGATGCCGGGCGACCCGGTGGAAACGCCCATCTGGGAGACCTATGAACAGATCGAGGCGAAGTATGAGCCACGCGGAAAGGAAGCGATCGGCCATATTGAGCGCTTTACGTTCTATGAAGAGGCTAAAAAGGCATATGCCATCGTTGCAACAGGGGAGACGGCGCTCTATGCCAATATCCTGCTGCAGAAAGGTGTTGTGACGGACTGATGGGAGATAATTTGCAGGAATGGATGAAGCAGGTGGATGAGGTGATCGCACAGGGCCCTTATACGGACAGCTGGGAAAGCCTTTCGGCCCATCAGGTGCCTGCCTGGTTCAAAAAGGCGAAGTTTGGTATCTTTATTCATTGGGGCGTCTACAGCGTTCCGGCCTTTGGAAGCGAATGGTATTCCAGAAATATGTATATCCAGGGAAGCCCGGAATTCGAGCATCATGTGAAAACATACGGGCCTCAGAAGGAATTCGGCTATAAGGATTTCATCCCGCAGTTTACGGCGGAGAAGTTTGACGCGAAGGAATGGGCATCTCTGTTTGAAAAGGCAGGGGCCAAATATGTGGTGCCCGTGGCGGAGCATCATGACGGCTTTCAGATGTACAAAAGCGAGATCTCCCATTGGAACGCCTACGAAATGGGCCCCAAGCGCGATACGCTGGGAGAACTGTGCGGGGAATTTGAAAAGCATGGCCTGGTAAACGGCGCATCCTCCCACAGGGCGGAACACTGGTTCTTCATGGGCCATGGAAAGGAATTCGACAGCGATATCAAGGATCCGATGCAAAGAGGGGATTTCTACTGGCCCGCCATGCCGGAACAGCATCATCATGATATCTTCAGCGAGCCCGTTCCCAATGAAGAATACCTTCAGGACTGGCTGGCGAGAACCTGTGAGATCATCGATACCTACCGGCCTAAGCTTCTCTATTTCGACTGGTGGATCCAGCACAGCGCATTTAAGCCCTATCTGAAGAAACTGGCTGCTTACTATTATAATCGTGCAGCGCAGTGGGGACAGGAAGTGCTGATTACCTATAAACATGATGCGTTCATGTTCGGAACCGCTCTGGTGGACATCGAAAGGGGACAGTTCGCCGATGTGAAGCCCTATTACTGGCAGACGGACACGGCTGTGGCCTTGAATTCCTGGTGCTATACCGAGAACAACCAGTACCGCCCTGCGGCGGATATCATCTGTGATCTGGTGGATATCGTCAGCAAAAACGGAAACCTCCTTCTGAATGTGGGCCCGAAAGCGGACGGCACCATTCCTGAAGAGGATGCTAAGATCCTGCTTGAAATCGGTGAATGGCTGAACACAAACGGCGAAGCGATCTACGGAGCCGGCGTGTGGAGAAGGTACGGGGAAGGCCCTACACAGGTGGTAGAAGGCCAGTTCTCTGACGGAATCAAGAAGGAATTCACCTCCCAGGATATCCGTTATACCTTAAACGGAAGCAACCTCTATGCCATCGTGCTGCGCTGCGATGAAGAAGGAAACTACTGCTTCCCAGCCCTGGGCGAACAGGACGCTTCCAGCAAGCCGAATTTCCACGGCATCATCCGGAATGTGTCGGTGCTTGGATTCGACACTCCCTGCCAGTGGACCCGCGATGAAGCAGGCCTGCATGTGAATGTGAAGGACGTCCGGACGGATAAGCCGGTGGTATTTAAAGTAGAACTGGATTAACGCTGCGTCCATACGTTTCAGCGGGACGGGAAGCTGAAAGCTTCCTGTCCCGTTTCGCGTTACAGCTCTTGACAAATCGCATCGGATTGACTATAGTAAACGTATCAAACGGACGGCCGCAGGCCGCACGGAAATGGTTGAAAGATGTGGAAGAAGAGGAGTACGCATCACCCTTCAACAGAGAGGATGGCCCACAGGCTGGAAGGCGATCCGGAAGCAAGGGATGCGGAAGGTAGCTTTGGAGTCGGAAGGTGGAACGAAGCAGCGCACAGCGGGTTTTAAGTAGATCTTCACGCTTCATCCCCGTTAAAGGATGAGACTCTGATGGGAGTCGTAAGGAGGCCGGAGAGACCTGGATGGGTGTCTGCGGTGAACAAAGGTGGTACCGCGCGGAAGCGCCCTTTGCCGGAAGGCAGAGGGCTTTTTTTTATTCGCATTTATTTTATGTTGATTGAATAAAAAAGATGTGGATGCGCACTCGCGCGTGTCAAGATGCATGATATTTTACTCCATAGACACGACGCCTCCAGGCTATGGCAGCAACCGGAAAATGAAAGACAGGAGAGAGCGTATGAGCAAAGAACTGGCAAAAACCTATGATCCTCATGGCATTGAGGACAGATTGTATCAGAAATGGCTGGACAAGAAATATTTCCATGCGACAGTGGATCGGAGCAAGAAACCCTTTACAATCGTGATGCCTCCGCCGAACATCACGGGGCAGCTGCATATGGGACATGCGCTGGATAATACCATGCAGGATATTCTGATCCGTTTTAAGCGGATGCAGGGATATAACGCCCTCTGGCAGCCCGGAACGGATCACGCCAGCATTGCCACTGAGGTAAAAATCATCGAGAAGCTGAAGGAAGAAGGCATTGACAAGAACGATCTGGGGCGTGAAAAGTTCCTGGAGCGCGCATGGGAGTGGAAAAAGGAATACGGCGGCAGGATCATCAGCCAGTTAAAGAAGCTGGGTTCTTCCTGCGACTGGGATCGGGAACGCTTCACCATGGATGAGGGCTGCAACAGGGCTGTTACGGAAGTCTTCTGCAAGATGCATGAAAAAGGCTGGATCTACAAGGGCAGCAGGATCGTAAACTGGTGTCCGGTGTGCAATACATCCATCTCCGATGCGGAAGTTGTGTATGAGGAACAGGCCGGCCATTTCTGGCACATTAAGTATCCTTTGATTGAAGAGGACGGAAGCATCAGCAAGACCCGCTTCCTGGAATTTGCAACCACCCGTCCGGAAACCATGCTGGGCGATACCGCTGTGGCCGTGAACCCGGAGGATGAACGGTATCAGGATCTGGTTGGCAAGAAGGTGTTCCTGCCTTTTGTGGACAGACAGATCCCCATCGTGGCGGATTCTTATGTGGATATGGAATTCGGAACGGGCGTGGTGAAGATTACGCCTGCGCATGATCCGAACGATTTCGAGGTGGGACGGCGCCATAACCTTCCGGAGATCAACATCATGAACGACGACGCCACCATCAATGAAAATGGTGGGAAGTTCGCTGGAATGGACCGCTATGAAGCCAGGAAGGCCATCGTAAAGGAACTGGATGAGATGGGGCTCCTGGTTGGGATTGAAGAGTATACGCATAATGTGGGCACGCATGACCGCTGTAAGACGACGGTGGAACCGCTGATCAAGAAGCAGTGGTTTGTCAAGATGGACGAACTGATCAAGCCTGCAGTTGAGGGCGTGAAGAACGGGGATATCCGTCTGATCCCGGAGCGCATGGAGAAAACCTATTTTAACTGGACGGACAACATCCGCGACTGGTGCATTTCCAGGCAGCTGTGGTGGGGACACCGCATTCCGGCCTATACCTGCGACGCATGCGGGGAAGTTGTGGTAGGAAAAGAGATGCCTTCCGTATGCCCGAAATGCGGCGGAACACATTTTACCCAGGATCCGGATACGCTCGACACCTGGTTTTCATCCGCCCTGTGGCCTTTTTCCACTTTGGGATGGCCGGATAAGACGGAGGAACTGGATTATTTCTATCCTACGGATGTGCTGGTGACCGGTTATGACATCATTTTCTTCTGGGTTATCCGCATGATCTTCTCCGGATATGAGCAGATGGGGCGCAAGCCCTTCTCCACCGTTCTCTTCCATGGCTTGGTGAGGGATTCCCAGGGGCGTAAGATGTCCAAATCTCTGGGGAACGGCATTGATCCGCTGGAAATCATCGACCAGTACGGCGCGGACGCTCTGCGCCTGACGCTGATCACAGGCAATGCGCCGGGCAACGATATGCGCTTCTATTATGAGCGCGTGGAGGCCAGCAGAAATTTTGCCAACAAGGTATGGAACGCTTCCCGTTTCATTCAGATGAACATGGAAGGAAAGCAGATTCCGGAAGATGCGGCAGCGTATCTGCAGCCCGCGGATAAATGGATCCTTTCCAGGCTGAACGGCGTGGTGAAGGAAGTGACCGACAACATGGAGAACTTTGAGCTGGGCATTGCCGTACAGAAAGTCTATGATTTCATCTGGGATGAATTCTGTGACTGGTATATTGAGATGGTAAAACCCAGGCTGTATGATACGGATGATGAAAAGAGCCAGGCTGCGGCCCTCTGGACGCTTAAAAACGTGCTCCTTTCCGCCCTGAAGCTTCTGCATCCCTATATGCCGTTCGTGACAGAGGAGATTTTCTGCACGCTTCAGGATGAAGAAGAATCCATTATGATCTCTTCTTGGCCGCAGTACAGGCAGGACTGGAACTTCCCGAAGGAAGAGAAGGAGATCGATATCATTAAGGAAGCGGTGCGCGGCATCCGCAATGTGAGAAGCTCCATGAACGTTCCGCCCAGCAGAAAGGCGCACATCTATGTGGTCAGCACGGATGAGCAGATCCGTTCCGCGTTCACGGAAGGAAAGCTGTTCTTCGCGTCTCTTGCCGGCGCGTCGGATGTGACCATCCAGCAGGATAAAACGGACATTGCGGAAGATGCGGTATCCGTGGTGATTGCCGGAGCGACACTGTATATTCCTTTTGCGGAACTTGTGGATATCGCACAGGAGATCGCCCGCCTGGAAAAGGAAGAAAAGCGGCTTCAGGGCGAACTGGCCCGCGTCAACGGCATGCTGAATAATGAGCGCTTCCTTTCTAAAGCGCCGGAGAGCAAGGTGGCCGAGGAGAGGGAAAAGCTGGATAAATATACGCAGATGATGGCGCAGGTACAGGAACGGCTGGCTGTTCTTGGAAAGAGCGG
>USKC01000218.1 GCA_900555195.1 uncultured Lachnospiraceae bacterium | reverse complement strand
GGATGCTGGCTTCTTTTTTCTGAAAACCACTTCAAAAATTGGCTGTTTCTAAGCGCAGCATGCAGGAAATTCACCCGCATGGCGGCTAAACTCCGCCCATAGGGCGTCAAACAACGCCGCCAGGACGCGCGGGCGAACTTCCTGTATGCCGCGCCAAGAAACAGCGCAATTTTTTCACAGGTTTTCAGAAAAAAGAAGCCAGCATCCCCCTCAGGACCTGGAGGCAGACATGAAGAAGCCCTGAACCGGCCCGCATGGGGAAGGGGATGGAGGAACCGGCGCAGCGGAATGCGGAGGGAAGAACTGCAGCAAATGCTTTCTTAAGAAATTCTTTCGTTTTTTATCAGATATTTTTCTACGCTTTTTCCCGCTTTCTTCCTTGACTGTCTATAATATATGACATATAGTATATCTAAACGATGATATTATACATCATATAATATGCTTCGCTGCGGTTTGGTTTTATCCAGGCCGTGAAATCAATCCGGACAGAAAGGAGCGCAGGAGATGGTTTTTAACACAGGTGCTGCATTGCTGGATGCGATTGTGCTCGCTGTGGTATCCAGAGAGCCGGAAGGGACTTACGGGTACAAGATCACGCAGGAAGTAAGGCAGGCAATCGAACTTTCGGAATCCACTCTGTATCCGGTTCTGCGAAGGCTGCAGAGGGATGGCTGCCTTGCCGTTCACGATATGGAATGCGGAGGCCGCAACCGGCGGTATTATGAGGTGACAGAACGGGGGAGAGCCCAGCTTGCCATGTATGAAGAGGAATGGAAGAGATATTCTGCCAAGATCACAGGAATGTTTGAGGGAAGGGTAAGGGATTGAACAAGGTGTCTTGCGGCACGCTTTTCAATCGGCAGTTTTGTATCGGATCATCACAAAGCTGCTGTCATTTTCCTGATTTTGTACGCGCGCTAAAGCGCGCAGATAGGAGCAAAGATGAACAGACAGGAATTTATGAGCAGGCTGGAACGTTGTCTCGCGGACATTCCGCCCGGCGAGTTGGAAGAGGCCATGCAGTATTATCGCGATTACCTGGATGATGCCGGCGAGCAGGAACAGGAAGCGTTGGATGCGCTGGGAACACCGGAACAGGTGGCGGAGAGCATCAAGCTTGGGCTGCGGGACGGAAACGAATTCGGAGCTTTTACAGAAAATGGGTTCCGCATGAACATAGAGGAAGAAAAAGGCAGCGTATCCGTCCGCGGCGGCGAAGAACATGAAGAACAGAACCGGGCTGGGCGGGAGGCACAGCAGGCCGGAACACAGGACGGAAACCAGGAACATTGGCAGCAGACAGGGAACTGGCAGAGCGAACCGCAGGGCGGCTGGCAGCAGGCAGGGAACTGGCAGAGCGGGCCACAGGGTAGCTGGCAGCAGACAGGAAACTGGCAGGCTGGACCGCAGAACGGGCCGCAGGGACAGGAAAAGGAGCAGAAGCGAAAGAGGAGCCTTGGAGAGCTGCTCCTCCTTGTTCTGGCCTGTATCATTCTGCTTCCCATCGCGATCCCGGTCGGGATAGGCGTGCTGATTGTTGTTTTCGGCTTCCTTGTGACGCTGATCGCTTTCTTGGCCTGCCTGGTGCTGACAGGGCTTCTCGTGTTGGGAGTGGGCCTGCTTCTGGTGGTCGTTGCGGTTAGCAAATTGGTCATCGCTCCTGCGGCAGCGGTCTATTTGCTGGGCGGCGGGCTGGTATGTTCGGGGCTTGGTCTTGCCATGACGGCTCTGATGATCTGGCTGACGGCAAAAGTAGTGCCCGTGGCCTGTCAGGGATTTATAAATCTATGCAGGCTGCCTTTCCGCGGAAAGAGGGCATAGGATGAGATGGCTTATGAGAATACGGAAAGGCGCGGAAGAGAGAACGCGGTGATATGGTCGGGGAGGTTAGAGGATGAAACGATTTCTGAAAGTGTCGATGCTGATTGCCTTGGTGATGCTTCTGGCGGGGGTGCTCCTGACGGTGGCAGGAAGGGCGGCAGGGGGACGAAGACAGTTGTCCCAGTTGATTTCAGAAAAATTTCTGGTGACTTTCTATAGCAATGGAGACAGAGGAATCGAGTTTGACGATTCCAGAGAGATATGGACGGATGACTTTCAGGAAGAACTTTCCGGGCAACCGGGAAAACTGAATATTGAAGCGGCTGGTATTTCCGTCCGGGTAATGGAGACGGAAGAGAAGAAAATCCAGGTGGAAGGAAAGAACAGTGAAAAGGTTCAATGCTATGTGGAGGATGATACCCTGTATGTAAAAGCACGGGGGAGAGAAGAACTCCTGAAAGATGAAGCATCTTTGGGAGTGGTTTATTTATATCTGCCCTCCGGGATGCAGTTTGAGGAGGCTGCGATTGATCTGGGAGCCGGCGAAGTGAACATGGATGTCCTCAACGCCGACCGGCTGGACTGCAGCGTGGGAGCAGGAAGCCTGAATATCACCCGGCCACAGGCGGATACAGTTTATCTGGATTTGGGCATGGGAGAGATCAATCTGTATGAAGCCACCCTGAAGGATGTGGAACTGGATGTCGGCATGGGAGCCGCGTATTTGGATGGTTCCATAACCGGAGACGTCACGGGGGCATGCGGAATGGGAAGCCTGACCATGGCGCTCGCGGGAGCGGAAGAAGAACACAACTACAAGGTGCGGACTTCGATGGGAAGCGTCAGCATCGGCGAAGACATGGGAGGTGCGGCAGGTAATTGGGATATTGATCATGGGGCGGACAGCAATTTTGATTTAAGCTGCGCCATGGGGAGCATTGAAATCTACTTTACAAATTCTGAAGGATAGAGGATAATAAAGAAAGAAATCCTCATTTCTGACAGAAGAAACAGGGCATAAGACTATTTGTGCCGGAGCGTCACAAATAGCCGGAAGGGCAGAAGGAAAAGCATGTTTGCGATATCCTTCGTCCCGTGGTTTACGCTCCGGAATGGAGATTAATATGAACGAATATACGAACAGCAATCAGCAGCAGAATCAGAACGAATGGAAGAATGAGGAAAACAGCGGTAGCCAGGGTTATGGAAATCCAAATTACCAGAACCAGGGATACGAGAACCAGAACTATCAGTACCAAGGCTACCAGAATCAGAATTATCAGAATCAGGGGTATCAGGAACAGAGCTATCAAAATCAGGGCTATCAGAATCAGCAGTATCAGGGCTACCAGAATAATCAGGGATATGGCTATAACGGAGGGTATCAGGGCAACGGATACGGCCCGGCCAGACGCCTCAGCAAATCCAGGACGAACAAGATGGTCTGCGGTGTATGTGCAGGAATCGCGGAATACTTTAACTGGGATCCAACGATTGTGCGCCTGATCTGGGTGGCGGCCAGCCTGTTTTTGGGAGCGGGTTTCCTGGGCCTGATCGCTTATTTTATCGTAGCGGTGGTCATGCCGGAGGGCTGATGCGGATTTGTGGCAGGAGGTAAAGGCATGTGGGATAAGGTCAAGCCGGAAGAATTGAATGAAAATGTTTTTTCCCTGATCAATGAGGACTGGATGCTGGTGGCTGCCAGCAAGGACGGGAAAACGAACGCCATGACGGCCAGTTGGGGCGGTATGGGCATCCTGTGGGGAAAGCGTGTGGCGTTTGTGTTTGTGCGTCCGCAGCGCTATACAAAGGAATTCATTGATGCCGGAGAGAAGCTTTCCCTGAGCTTTTTTGATGAGAGCGCGAGGAAGATGCTGACCTACATGGGAAGGGTGTCCGGCCGGGATGAGGATAAGATTGCGGCAAGCGGCCTGCATGTGGAGATGGTTAACAGCGCGCCTGTTTTTAAAGAAAGCCGTATGGTGATGGTGTGCAGAAAGCTCTATGCGCAGCCGATGGAGGAAGCCTGCTTCATCGATAAGGCGCTGATAGACGCGAATTATAAAGAGAAGGACTTCCACACCATGTATGTGGTGGAAATCGAAAAGATTCTTGTACAGGACCGGTAAGCGAAGCCATGAAGCGCTCTGGAAAAGCAGAAAACCGGAAGAAGAATCAACAGAAATGGCAGCGATTCTGGCGCCATTCATATATTCAGCCCAAGAAGCCAGGGGCCGGGGTTAGACCGGTTCCTGGCAAAAAGCTGTCATGGAATATGCGGGTGATCGGAAAGAATATGGTGATTACCCTGGGGCTTTTGCTGCTCGCTACGGTGGTTGCTTATTTTTATGATCAGCTGACGCCGCAGACGATGAACATAATGATGTTCTATACGTTGGCGCTGCTGCTGATTTCCAGGACGACGGATGGATATCTTCCAGGAATCCTGGCCGCGATGATCAGCGTGGTCTGCGTCAATTATCTGTTCACCTATCCCTATTGGAAGATCAATTTTACCCTGGATGGTTATCCGGTCACTTTTTTTGGAATGATGGTGGTATCTGTTCTGACCAGCGCTTCTGCCAGCCATATGAAACGGCAGTCAGAGGTGCTGGCGGAAAGGGAAAAGATGCTGGCGGAAGCGGGGAAGGAAAAGATGCGCGCGAATCTGTTGCGCGCCGTTTCCCATGATCTGCGGACGCCTCTGACGGGCATTATAGGAGCCAGCAGTTCTTATTTGGAGAATGAGGCGCATCTTTCTGAGGAAGAGAAGCACAGCCTGGTGCAGCACATTGAGGAGGACGCAGACTGGCTTCTCAATATGGTGGAGAACCTTCTTACCGTGACCAGAATCCAGGGAGATGCTGGGAGCGTGAACAAATCTATGGAACCGGTGGAAGAGGTGATGAGCGAAGCCGTATTCCGCCTGAAGAAGAGGATTCCGGATGCCAAAGTGAAGGTAGAGCTTCCGGAGGAATTCGTTATGATACCGATGGATGCGATGCTGATCGAGCAGGTATTGGTGAACCTGATGGAAAATGCCATCTACCATGGAGGAAGCACGGAACCTGTGGAATGCAGCGTGAGCATAGAGAAAGATTTTGTGACCATTTATGTGACAGACCATGGAATCGGGATCCCGGAAGAGAAGATTAATACCATTTTTGACGGAACGGGACAGACGGAAAGCAGCAGTTCGGACGGGCATAAGGGGATGGGAATCGGACTGTCCATCTGCAAGACGATCATTTTAGCCCATGGTGGCACGATCCGCGTCAGAAATCTGGAACAAGGGGCACAGTTCAGCTTTACACTGCCGAGAGGGGAGGATACGGGTGCAGAATAAGGTGACGATTTTGATCATTGAGGATGAAAAGAATATCTGTGATTTCATGGCTACCACACTGAAAGCGCAGGGTTATCGGACCATCAGCACCGGTTTGGGGAGGGAAGGCCTGTCTCTGACGGCTTCTCAGTGCCCGGAAGTGATCCTTCTTGACCTTGGCCTGCCGGATATTGACGGAATGGAAGTGATCAGGCAGGTGCGCACCTATACAGATATCCCGATCATTGTGATTTCCGCCAGAACCCAGGAACGGGAAAAGGTGATGGCCCTGGATCTGGGAGCGGATGACTATATTACCAAGCCGTTCGGCTCTTCCGAAC
>USKC01000217.1 GCA_900555195.1 uncultured Lachnospiraceae bacterium | reverse complement strand
CGGAAAGCATGGGCCTGTGATCCGGCCTCTGCTCCACCGCACGGCTCAGCTGGGAAAGGGCCAGTACCGGCACCTGCAGTTCCCTCGCCAACGCTTTCAGCGAACGGGAGATATCCGAGATTTCCTGCTGTCTGGAATCTGTGCTCCTGCCGCCTCCGCTCATCAACTGCAGATAGTCAATGATGACCATCTTCAGATCCATCTCCAGTTTGAACTTCCGGCATTTAGACCGCAACTCCCCAACGCTGATTCCAGGCGTATCATCGATAATTAACTTGGACTGTCCGATCATTCCCGCGCTCTCAATCAGCTTTTCCCATTCCAGATCAGACAGATTACCTGTCCGCAAATGTTGGGAATCCACCTTGGACTCCATGGCGAACAGACGGTTAACCAGCTGTTCTTTACTCATTTCCAGGCTGAAAATTGCCACGCATTCCTTGGAGTGAAACGCCACATACTGCGCGATGTTCAGCACAAAAGCCGTCTTTCCCATGGAGGGCCTGGCGGCGATCAGCACCAGATCAGAGGGCTGCATGCCGGCGGTCCGGTAATCCAGATCAATAAATCCGGTGGCTATCCCCGTCACATTGCCGTCGCTGTGAGAAGCCTTTTCGATCTTATCCATGGCATTCATCACGATTTCGCGAATCGGCACGAAATCACCCGTATTGCGCCGTCCGACCAGATCGAATACTCGCTTCTCCGTATCTTCCAGGATGACTTCCATGCTGTCCTTGCCCGCATAACAGTTATTCGCAATGTCCTCCATCAGGCGGATCAGCTTTCTCAGCACGGATTTTTCCGCTACGATGTTTGCATAATATTTAATGTTGGCGGAGGTAGGAACCGCCGTGACCAGCTCCCTGATAAATTCCAGTCCGCTGATCTCAGGGGGAACATCCTTTTCCTTCAGCCGGTTCTGCAGCGTTACCAGATCCACCGGCTGCCCTTCGTCATGCAGCTCCACCATGGAGTCAAACACCACACCATAGGATTTGTTATAGAAATCCTCCCCGCTGATCAATTCAGAAGCGACCACAATGGCCTCCCTGTCCATAATCATGGAACCGATCACGGACTGTTCCGCCTCTATGCTGTGAGGAAGCACCCTCTTTAAAACAGCCTCATCCATTGATGCCATCTGTCAATCCTTCTTATTCTTCCACTTTTACCTTCAGTGTTCCTGTAACCTTCGGATGCAGCTTAACCGGCACATCATAAGTGCCAAATGCCTTGATCGAATCCTTCAGCTGTATCTTTTTCTTGTCGATCTTCACCCCGCATTGTTCCTCAAACGCAGCGGCAATCTCCTTAGAGGAAACAGCACCGAACAGCTTTCCGCCCTCACCCGCTTTCATCTTAAGAACCACCGCTTTTTCTTCCAACTGTTTCGCGAAAGCCTGTGCCTCTTCCAGAAGTTCCTTTGCACGCTTCTCCTCATTCGCCTTCTGGAGCTTCAGATCATTCAAGTTCTTTCCCGTAGCCTCCAGCCCCAGCTTCTTGGGCAGAATAAAATTTCTCGCGTAACCATCACTCACATTCACAATCTCCCCCTTTTTCCCAAGGGCCTTCACATCTTCTAATAAAATCACTTTCATCCTTTTAGTTCACCTTCCTCTATCATTTTATCCAAAGTGGCTTTGATCGTCCCTCTCACTTCATCCAGGCCGGCAGCTCCGTCCACCTGACAGCCAGCCATATTCATATGGCCTCCTCCGCCCATGCGCTCCATCACCACCTGCACATTCGCCTCATCTATGGAACGGGCACTGACATAGATACGTCCTTGATACTGGGTGAGGACAAAACTGGCTTTAATTCCCTTAATATTCAGAAGTTCATTGGCCGCCTGCGCACCCACGATGGTGGGGCTGGCAAGCCCTTCTCCATTGCATACCGATATAGCATAATAATTGCGGTAAATCTCCGCCTGGCTGACAGCATCCGCCTTTGCTTTGTATTCTGCAGCATTCTCCCGAAACAGCTTGCGCACTCTCGTCACATCCGCGCCGTTTCTGCGCAAGAAGGCAGCCGCCTCAAAGGTGCGCACGCCCGTCTTGTTCATGAAGTTATCCGTATCAATCATCATTCCGGAATACATGCAGTCGGCTTCTTCCCCTTTGATCCGTACGCCGTCATTAATATACTGCAGGATTTCGGATACCATTTCACATGTTGAGGATGCATATGCTTCCACATAGGCAAGGGTGGCATTCTCAATTCTCTCCGTCCCCTGCCTGTGATGATCCAATACCACGATAGACTTGCAGATCTTCAACAGTTCCGGGCATTCCGTGAGGCTCGGCTTATTCACATCCACCACTACCAGAACCGTATTGCTTCCCGCCACCTCTATGGCCTGCTGGCTGTTCAGGAACATATCAGGTTCATATTCCGGATTATTCCGGAACATGTCGATCAGCGGCTGCACGGAAGTGGTGATATCGTTAATAACAATCTGGGCCCTGCGATCCAGCGTTTTGGCGATACGGTAAATACCGATGGCCGCGCCGAAGCAGTCCACATCTCCCAAGCGGTGCCCCATAATCAGAACCGAATCTTTGCTGGTGATGATTTCATGCAGCGCATGGGCCTTTACACGCGCTTTCACGCGGGTATTCTTCTCCACCTGCTGGCTCTTTCCGCCATAATAGCTGATCTGTTCGGGCGTCTTCACCACCGCCTGATCACCGCCGCGTCCCAGGGCCAGATCGATCGCCGTCCTGGAAAATTCATAATTCTGCGAATAGGTGAGTCCGTCCAGGCCGATCCCGATGCTGATCGTAACCGCCATTTCGTTGCCGATATTGACCGTTTTCACATCATCAAGGATATCAAAACGCTTCTCGCTCATCTGCGCCACCGCCTTTTTGCGCAGGATCACGAAGTATTTATCCTTCTCCACCTTCCGGCAGATCCCATCAAAACTAGCCACATACTTATTGACTTTTCTGTCGATCAGCGCGATCAGAAGGGAGCGCCGCACTTCTTCCACACTTTCAAGCGCCTCGTCATAATTGTCCAGATAGATCGCTCCCACAGCCAGGGACTGGTCATCATTCTCTTTCAGGGCGATCTTCAGGGCTGTTTCATCGAACAAATACATGGCGAACAGGCAGCCCTTATACTCTTCTTCCTCAATGATACTGCTGTCGCTGGCAATTTCCCGAAGAGATATTCTTATAAATTTGGCAACGTACTCGCTATCGTCGAAAGAAATCTCAAACTCCGCACTTCCCTCTTCCTGCGACGGAAGCCTGTCCTTCGTCACGGAAGAAAAAAATGAGGTAACAGATCTTCTCATCGCCTTTTCATTATGTATGGCCTTAGCAAACGCACGGTTATACCAGATAATTTTCCCGTCTTCGTCCAACAGCGCATAGGGAATCGCAAGTTCCCGCAGAAGTTCTTTCTGTATCTGACCATATTGCGTAGCGAAACTGACCAACTCATTAATAATAATCGGCCGATTATATAGCATCAGATAGAGAATCATCCCGAAATAGAGCACAAGAAAACACATCAGCAGAAATCCGGCCTTCACATCCAGCAGATAGATGCCCACATCCACCACAAGAAGAAGAAGCCCAAGATAGACAGATACCTGCATATATATCTTCAGCCGCCCCTTTAATTTGACTCTTTTCTTCATATCGCTCCCCTATTTATAATCCTCGGGATACAACGCATTCCCAGAATAGATCCATGCTATTATAACATTTTTCCAGCCGGAATGCCACAGTTTTCGTCCATCGGCCAATGAGCGGCTTCGACAGGAGCTGACAGCATGCGGACCATCTTCTTTCCGATCCGTCCCGGATGGTCCGTATACGGCGTTTTCAGCCCGGGGCATCCTGCTTATGATGCCTCCCATTGATCTCCTTTTTCCTCAAGATCTCCGGCAGGCGCATTTTGATAGTATTTAAAAAATCCCAGTCCAATGATCGCCACCAGCAATTCTGTGGCAGGAAACGCACACCATACGCCCTGTATTCCTCCAGCCCATGCGAGCAGATACGCCATGGGCACAATCACGAAAAAGCCTCTCAGAATGGATATGATATGGGCCGGTCTGGGACGATCCGTGGAAGTGAAATACACGGAAAGAATGATGTTGCATCCCACGAACGGACAGGCGGTAAAATACAGGCGCAGCCCCTCCGTCGCAATCTCCTGCAGCAAGGCATTGCCCTCGCTGTTAAAAATGCCTGCGATCTGGGATGCGAATACGAACATTCCTCCATAAACAGAAACGGAGACGATCAGCATCAGGATCAGCGCATATTTCAGCGTTGCAGAGATCTCCGCGCGTTTCCCGCTGCCCCAGTCCCTGCTCATGATCGGCTGGATTCCCTGTGCAATGCCTGTATAGACGGACACTACCACCAATGACAGGTTCGCAATCACCCCATAGGCCGCGACGCCCACATTTCCTTCCAGACTCATAATGATCCCATTAAGGACGATCATCACCAGGCCGGAAGAAGCTTCCGTAACCAGGGAAGGCACACCTCCTGAAAGAATGCCGCCGGACAGCTTCCCGTACCATCGTCCCACAAAACGGAACCGGTTCTTCCTGCGTATGAAGTGAAGGGACAAAATCAGCATACTGATAATCGGAGCCAGGCCCGTGGCAAAGGCCGCGCCGAAAATCCCCATCCCGCAGGGGAAAATAAACACCCAGTCCAGCACAATATTGGAAAGGCTTCCTCCGATCATGGCGGCCATGGAAAGCTGGGGCGCTCCATCATTGCGGACGAAACACAACAGCACATTATTGAGCAGGAAAGCCGGGGCAAACAGCAGAATCACCTGCAGGTAAGTTCTGGCCATTTCGTATACATGCTCATCCGCCCCGAACGCCCGGACGATCTCCCCGGGACATCCGATTCCCAGAAGCACAAAGAAGACAGCAAAAACTGCCGCCAGATACACCGCACAAGTGAAAACCCGGTTCGCCTCTTCCCCTTCCTTCTGTCCCTGTCGGATGGAGTATCTGATCCCTCCCCCCATTCCTATCATAAGACCGCTTCCGTTCACAAAGCTGTAAATGGGGATCGCAAGGTTCAGGGCCGCCAGTCCGTTCGTTCCAAGCCCCTTTGATACAAAAAAGGTATCTGCCAATATATAACAGGACAGCCCGATCATCCCCATCACATTCAGGGATACATATTGGGCAAATTCCATTATACGCTTCGTCTGTTTCATAACTGCTCCTTCAATTCAATCCCACTTTCCCGCCGTATCCGCTTTGGCTCCATTCTTTATGCTTCATTCTTTATGCTTCATTCTTTAGGTTCAACTTCATTCTCCGGCTTCAACTTCAGCCTTAGCCGCTTTCGCCTTCACGAGTTCAATCGCCTCTTTGCCCGACATATGCTCTATATCCATCTCCAGCATACAGAGAATACCCCAGTCTCTGTCTATTGCTTTCTGCCGGTTTGCCGCTTCATCGTCCGGCGCATACTTCTCCGCCAGTTTCCGTATCGCGTTTCGCATTCCGTCGTCTTCCTCCATGATCCGA
>USKC01000216.1 GCA_900555195.1 uncultured Lachnospiraceae bacterium | reverse complement strand
ACATGTCGGTCAATGTGACGATGGGGGTTCCGGAAGATAAAACAGATGAACTGGCAGCTCAATTACCTTATGTGGTGCAGGCGATACCGGAAGGTTATTATGCTTACGCATATGATAATCAGAACGGGAACTGGTATTTTTCTACAATCGCAGAAGGGGATACGATGGGAGTCATAGGGTTCAGGAAAGAGTAATATGCCGCCCTTTTTCCCAGAATGCGCAGCTCTTTTTCCCTGAATAGGTTGAAACCGTCGGAATCCTGCATTATAATAAAATTTCAAACGGCGTCTAAGGGAGGCTTGCATGTATACATTTCAATCAAAAGTCAGGTATAGTGAACTGGATGCGGAAAAGAAGCTGAGCATAGCGGCGATTGTGGATTATTTTCAGGATTGTTCCACCTTTCAGTCTGAGGCGCTGGGAGTGGGGATCGAGTACCTGGAGAGCGTGGAAATGCTGTGGGTGATGTCCTATTGGCAAATTGTGATAGACAGATATCCCCATTTGTGTGAAAATATAACAATAGGCACGTTCCCTTATGAATTTAAGGGATTCATGGGATTCCGTAATTTCTTCATAGAAGATGAAGCAGGAAACAGGATCATTTGGGCCAATTCCATTTGGACACTGATGGATATGCGCTCCGGCAGGCCGGCGCGGCCGCCGGAGCGGATGAAGAATGTCTATGAGATAGAAGAGAGGCTTCCGATGGAATATGAGCCGCGCAAGATTGTGCTTCCGGATGAAGGGAAGCAGCAGCCGCCTTTCAGCGTGGGCAAGCAGCATCTGGACAGCAATCATCATGTGAATAATGGGCAGTATATTTACATGGCGCAGGATTATCTGCCGGAGAATTTTGAGATCGGTCAGATGCGGGCGGAGTATAAGAAATCGGCTCTTCTGCATGATGTGATCACGCCGAAGGTATATGAACAGGAGAATAAGATTGGCGTCAGCCTATGCGGGGATGACGGCCAGCCATATGCGGTTATAGAATTTAAAAGGAAGATATGAGGTTCGGAATGCAAATTGAGTTAGGAAAGAGGCAGACACTGACTGTCGTGAAGAAGGTGGAGTTTGGCGTATATCTGGCCCCGGACGGGGATCCGGAGGAGAAAGTTCTACTGCCTATCAGGCAGGTACCGGACGGGACCCGGATAGGCGATTCTATAGAGGTATTTGTGTACAGAGATTCCAAGGACAGGCTGATTTCCACCACGGCACAGCCTGCGCTTTCGCTCGGGGAAGTGGCGGAACTTACAGTGAAGCAGACGGGAAAGGTCGGGGCGTTCCTCGATTGGGGACTGGAAAAGGATCTGTTTCTGCCCTTCAGGGAGCAGACGACACAGGTGCATGAGGGGGATCGTTTCCCGGTGGCTCTTTATGTGGATAAAAGCGGCAGACTGTGTGCGACTATGAAGCTTTATCATTATCTGAGGACGGACAGCCCATATCAGAAGGACGACAGGGTGAAGGGATATCTGTATGAACTCAGCAGGCAGTTCGGGGCCTTCGTGGCCGTGGATGGAAGGTATTCCGCATTGATCCCTCCGAGAGAGATGTATGGAAAATTTAAGGTGGGAGACAGGATCGAAGCCAGGGTGGCGGCAGTACACGAGGATGGAAAGCTGGATCTGAGCACCCGTGAAAAGGCGTATCTCATGATCGGGGCAGATGCTCAGAAACTGCTGGATATTATGGATGGTTTAGGAGGAGCCCTTCCTTTTAATGATAAAGCGTCGCCGGAATTGATCCGCAGCAGGACGCAGATGAGCAAAAATGAATTTAAAAGGGCGGTAGGACACCTCCTTAAAGAAGGCAAGATACGGATAACGGAAAAGGAGATCATCAGGCTTTGAGAAGCGCCCTTTGCACAGGAGACGCGCACAAAGGAGAGCAGAATGAATTATAAAAAAGCAAACTGGGGATTTTTTGGCATGGTGATGCTGCATTTTGCGGTCATTTTTGCGCTGTTATTTGTCAGGAACCTGGAGATGGGGATGATGGCCAATCTTCTGGTCAGCGAACTGACCTTGATCATACCTGCCTTTGCGGTACTCTTTTTCTCTAAGGAGAAGCCGAACAGGGTTTTGGGCTTTCATAAGCTGAAAGTGTCTTCCGTGCTGATGGTTTTTGTCTTTACCTTTTTGATGATGCCTCTGACTACGCTGCTGAATGCTATAAGCATGCTGTTTGTGGACAATGCGGTTACGCAGATGAGCGGACAGGTGCTTTCCTATCCTTTTGTGGTGATGTTTTTCATGATGGCCATCTACGGACCGGTCTGTGAAGAACTGTGTTTTCGCGGGATCATATATCGAAGCTATATCAAGAGCGGAAATCTGATTGGAGCGATTCTGCTGTCTTCGCTGTTGTTTGGGCTGATTCATATGAACTTTAATCAGGCGCCGTACGCCTTTGTGCTGGGCGTCGCTATGGCGCTGCTGCTGGAAGTCACGGGCAGTTTGTGGTCTCCGATTCTGATGCATGTGATTTTTAATGCGCAGTCGGTCATTCTGATGTATATATATGACCGGTTCATGCCGGGAGTCTTGGAGGCACAGGCTGAACAGGTTATGGGAGCAGGAGAACTTCTTCCGGTAATCAGCATGTATCTGGTAATTGCCGTGATCAGCACGGCCCTGGCGGCATGCGTGCTCGTATGGCTGTGCAGGAATGAAGGAAGAACGGAGTATTTGATCTGGCTTCTTCATGAAGGGAAGGCGGGAGAGAAGAAAGGGAAACTTGTCAGCGCGCCGCTGATTGTCGGCATTGTATTGTGTCTGGCATATATGCTTCTTTTGGCCGTCCTGTGAGGAATGCGCATTGGGGGGAAGAAAGCAGGGATGACTCTGCTGTATGATTGGTAAGGGTATGCAGAAATATTCGATTTTAGGAATTACATTATATGATTATGGAGCGCGGGAAGCGCTGCGCAATACGGATCGGTTCCTGAACAGCGGGAGACTGAACACAGTGGCGTACATTTCCAGTTCCCAGCTGGCGCAGGCGTCCAGAGACGAGTCTCTCAAATCATGCCTGGAGGAGATGGATATGACCGTCTGTACGGATTCGGGCGTGTTGGAAGCGGCGGGGATTGCCGGAAGAAACCGGATTCGTGAGATTGATGAGAAAGTCTATCTGAGGGAACTGTTGCGTAAGCTGTCAAGAAACCGCAACGGCGTCTATCTTCTGGCGGATACGGAGGAGAATCTGGAGATCCTGAAAGGGCTAATCCAGGAATATCAGGGAAACCTGTATCTGCGGGGCAGCGGCGCTTATGAGGAATTCAACAGCCAGCCGGAACGGCTGCTCAATGAACTGAATGATCTGGTTCCGGACGTGGTACTTTCCAGAATGCCATGGCCGACTGATTTTCAGCTGATGCACGAATATGGCCAGTATCTCAATGCGGAGTTATGGGTTTCGCTTCCTTTTGGAACGGTCTCCTGGATGCAGAATCCTTCCCTGCTCGCCAGAATAAAACGCAAATTCCTGTACAGGCTGTTTGAAAAGAAGGTTCAGGAATATAATAATCAAAAAAACGAACCGGACGATCCAAAAGGCGGTTCAGAAGAGAAAAAAGAGGAGCCGTAAGGCAAAAGAATGATGGCAGCATCTTCTAAAACCAGGCTCCTTCTTCCGTATTAAACTTCTGTATTTTCCCCGGCGATCAAATTCCATGCCAACGGCGTTCCGCGCCGGATCTGGCACGCCGCTTTTTTTCCGAGAATTTGTTCATAGTACATGGTATGCAGTCCGCATCCCGGGCGGATGGAACGGACGTTTTCTGCCGTAAGCGTCTCTCCGGTGGCGATATCGCGTACCGCGAAAAGAGAGCGGGAACCTTCATGTTCCACCTGCTGCGTTGGCGTCAGATAATATTCAGATGAACCGAGCGCCTTTTCCAATGCACGGATGTCCCGTACCATTGCGGCGAATTCTTCCGGTTCCATGGAGAAAGCGCCGTCCGGGCCGCCGTCTGCGCGGCGCAGGGTGAGATGCTTTTCCACCATACGCGCGCCCAGGGCCACGGCTCCTACAGGAACCGCGCTTCCGGCAGAATGGTCGGAGAGGCCGGTCAGACAACCGAAGGTACGGCTGAGTGTGGGTATCATGTTCAGGTTGATATCTTCATAGGGGGTAGGATAGGAGGAAACACATTTCAATAACATCACGTCTTCGCATCCCTCTTCGCGGCATACCGCAAGGGCCCGTTCGATATCCTCCAGATAGGCCACGCCAGTGGCGAAAATGATGGGTTTATGCAGCCGGGCGATCTTCCGGATCAGAGGAATATCATTGATTTCATAGGAGGCGATCTTAAAGGCAGGCATATGCAAGGATTCCATGAAATCCACGGAAGTAAAGTCAAAGGGGGAAGAGAAGCACTCCATTCCCAGACGATTGGCCTCTTCCATCAGCTTGGGCTGCCATTCCCAGGGGGTATACGCTTCCTGATAGAGCTTATGCAGCGTGGTGCCGTCCCAGATGGTGCCCTGCGTGATCTGAAAACAGGGGTCATCGCAGTCCAAAGTGATGGTATCCGCGGTATAGGTCTGCAGCTTGACGGCATCTGCCCCCGCCTCTTTGGCTGCGTGGATGATTTCTATTGCACGTCCGTAGTCCTGCAGATGGTTCGCGGACATCTCCGCTACGATAAAAACGGGCGCATCCTGGCCCACCCGCCTGGAACCGATATAAAATTCCTTATTCATGCAGAGCTCCTCCTTCGATATAATTTTTCTGAATGAATTCTTCCACATCCCACTGGGTTCTGGCCGTGAACAGGCTGCCGTCCCGGCGCGTTACATAGACCGGCGGGAAGTAGTGGATGAACAGGGGATTCAGGCACATGGTATAGCCTCCGGCCGTATCATAGATGATCCGATCCCCGCGCTGCAGCTGCGGGCCGTCCTGAATCTCAAAGAGCCGGTCATATTCCATGCAGGTGAAGCCGGTAACCCATTGGCTCTTGATGAGGGGGCGTTCTTCCGGAGAAGTCATATATTCAATATGATGCGGATAGACATGCCGGGTGACCAGAGGGTTTAAGTTCGTGCGGCTCCCATCCGTCACCAAATAGACCCTTCCACGGATCTCCTTGATATCCAGTACAGTGGTGACAAACGTGGTGGCCCTGGAGATGAGGCTGACACCTGGCTCTGCGATCAGGACGGTTTCTTCCGGAGAAAAATAGCTGCGCAGTTCCTGACAGATGGCAGGGAAATAATCTCCATAGTCCGGTTTGTCATCCCGGCCGCCGAAATATCCGCCGCCCATATCCACATAAGAAAGGCGGAGAGAATATTGTCTGGCGATCTGAACCGCCATGCGCGCCAGCGCGGCGTAGACGGTTACGGTGCGGGACTGGGTGGAAGAATGCAGATGCAGCCCTGCCAGCCGTACCCCCTTCATGGAGCGCAGGCGGGTGAGGATCTCTTCCAGCTTGCCGTTTTCATAGCAGTAACCGAAGCGGCCGCCTTCCTCTTCCACCAGAACCTCATCCGGACACAGGGCGGCGATATCACAGTTTACACGGACGCCCACCGAGAAGAC
>USKC01000215.1 GCA_900555195.1 uncultured Lachnospiraceae bacterium | reverse complement strand
TTTCCGGACAAACGCCTCCCGGCATTCCTCTCATAAGAAGATTGGATCCCGTCGCTCCATCCAGCAGCAAAATCCCTTGTTTTGTCAATTCCCGAAATTCTTGTTTTGTCATTTCACCCTTCTGTTCTGAAGCGTTCTTTTAATGAAATGCACCCAGCCCTCCGGCCTGGCGCCCCACACTTCTTCTCGTTTTTCCTTCTTCGTGTAGAAATATTTAATATTCTAACATGAAAAATACCAAAAGGGAAGCCGCAAGTTGGCATCACGGGGTGAGGGAGATATCCAGAGCCCCGGACAGAACCTCAACATGCGCTTGATTTAAAATACATAATATGTTAAGTTGAATAGGAGTTACAGCCGGTTCCAAACAGGCTGTGACGGATAAAAAAGAAATGCCTGGATACAACATATGGCAGAAGGATTTAACTTATGAAAAACAGAAACGCAGAAACAGCGCTTTGCGATGGATATAAAAGAAAAAAAAGGGGATTTTGGGCGGGAATCGTTCTTCTTGTGGCAGTGTGCCTTTCCGGCTGCGGTAAGAATGAAGAACTGGATCAGTTCTATACCCAGATGGAGGCATTTACAGAAGAGGCAAACCAGGGATTTGAAACATTACGGAATGTGGATCCCGCTTCCGAGACCGCGGTTGAAGATATGTTAAATGCCATGGACGGCCTGGCAGCCTCCTTTCAGACATTGGCCGATATTTCTGTCCCGCGTCAGTTCCATGCCATTGAAAGCCTGGCCGATGAAGCCGGTTCCTATATGACAGAGGCGGCTTCGCTTTACCGTGAGGCTTATGCGGATGGAAACTATTATGAGAACGTGGCGGAATCCGCTTTGGAGAATTATAACCGCGCGGTAGAACGAATGGAATACATTTCAGAAATCCTTCAGGGGGAAATGCCCACAGGAGAAGATATTACGATCACAACGGAGAATGCAGCGCCGGGCTTCAAAGAGGATGCGGAAAATTGATTCGCTTGCTTCGGATATGGCAAAAATGCCTTATCTCTGACCAATCGCCGGAGATAAGGCATTTTTTATAATACTTTTTTCGTTCCGGACGGCTTATTTCGCCTCAAAAACGGTTTACTTATTCGCGATCGCCGCCTGTGCAGCTGCCAGTCTTGCAATCGGAACACGGAACGGTGAACAGGATACATAATTCAGGCCGATTCTGTGACAGAACTCAATAGAAGAAGGATCGCCGCCGTGCTCTCCGCAGATTCCCAGCTTGATATCAGGGCGAGTGCTGCGTCCCTTTTCCGCTGCCATCTTAATCAACTGTCCAACGCCGTTCTGATCCAGCTTCGCGAAAGGATCAGACTCATAGATCTTGCTCTTATAGTAATCCACCAGGAACTTGCCCGCATCATCACGGGAGAATCCATACGTCATCTGCGTAAGGTCGTTGGTTCCAAAGGAGAAGAACTCCGCCTCCTCGGCGATCTCATTGGCCAGAAGCGCAGCGCGGGGGATCTCAATCATCGTCCCGATATGATAGTTGATATCGGAATTTTTCTCAGACTTCACGAGTTCCGCGGTAGCAACAACCACATCCTTAACGAATTTCAGTTCTTTCTTATCACCTACCAGAGGAATCATGATCTCCGGCACAATATTGAAGCCCTTCTCTTCTTTTACCTCGATCGCAGCTTCCATAACCGCCCTGGTCTGCATTCTTGCAATTTCAGGATAGGTAACAGACAGACGGCAGCCTCTATGGCCCATCATCGGGTTAAACTCATGCAGACTGTCGCATGCAGCCTTCACTTCCGCAACAGTGAGATTCATCTCAACCGCAAGATCCTCAATCTCTTTCTCTTCCGTAGGAACGAACTCATGAAGCGGGGGATCCAGGAAACGGATGGTCACCGGGTTCTCTCCCATCACCTCATAGATCGCTTTAAAGTCGCCCTTCTGGAAAGGAATCAGTTCGTTCAGCGCCTGCTCTCTCGCTTCGCTTGTGGTGGAAAGAATCATCTTACGGATCTTCGGGATCCTTTCAGGCGCAAAGAACATATGCTCCGTACGGCACAGTCCGATGCCTTCCGCTCCCAGTTTCAGGGCATTGGCAGCATCCTCCGGCGTATCGGCATTCGTGCGGATGCTCAGCTTTCTGAACGAATCCGCCCATTCCATAATCCTTCCGAAATTGCCGCTGATGGTAGCATCCTCGGTAGCGATATCCCCATCGTAAATTTTACCCGTGGAACCATCCAGGGAAATATAATCTCCTTCATGGTAAGTTTTGCCGCCCAGCGTGAAGTACTTGGCAGCTTCATCAATCACAATATCGCCGCAGCCGGATACGCATGCGGTTCCCATGCCTCTGGCAACTACCGCTGCATGAGAAGTCATTCCCCCGCGAACGGTAAGGATGCCCTCTGCGGCATGCATGCCTTCGATATCCTCAGGAGAGGTCTCCAATCTGACAAGCACGACACGCTCTCCTTTCTCATGCGCTTCCTTTGCGTCTTCCGCAGTAAAATATACCTTACCTGCGGCGGCTCCGGGTGAAGCGGGAAGAGCCTGTCCGATCACCAGTCCGCGTTTCAGGGCCTCCGGTTCAAAGGTGGGATGAAGCAGCTGGTCAAGAGACTTCGCTTCAATACGGCTCACAGCCTCTTCAGGCGTAATCATGCCTTCATCCACAAGATCACAAGCAATCTGCAAAGCCGCAGGAGCGGTTCTCTTTCCGCTTCTGGTCTGTAGGAAATAAAGCTTGCCCTCTTCAATGGTAAACTCCATGTCCTGCATATCCCGATAATGATTTTCCAGCTTGTTTGCGATGTCTATGAATTGCTTGTAGCATTCCGGCAGATCTTCTTCCAGACGGGTGATTGGCTGAGGGGTACGGATGCCGGCAACCACGTCCTCTCCTTGTGCATTGATCAGATATTCTCCGTAGATTCCCTTCGCCCCTGTGGAAGGATTCCTGGTGAACGCCACGCCTGTTCCGGAAGTATTGCCCATATTTCCGAACACCATGGACTGTACATTAACAGCTGTGCCCCACTCGCTGGGGATATCATTCATACGGCGGTAAACGATTGCGCGCTCGTTATCCCAGGAACGGAATACGGCCTTCACCGCCTCCATCAGCTGAACCTTGGGATCCTGAGGGAAATCTTCTCCCATTTTATCCTTGTAGATCTCTTTGAATCTAACGATGACTTCTTTCAGATCATCCGCAGTCAGATCCGTATCAAAATGTGCGCCCTTTGCCTCTTTGATCTCATCCAGAACCCTTTCAAAGAGAGATTTAGGAACTTCCATTACCACATCTGAAAACATCTGAATGAATCTGCGATAGGAATCATACGCGAATCTGGGATTTCCCGTTTTCTTCGCAAATCCTTCCACAGAAACGTCTGTCAGACCCAAATTCAGGATGGTATCCATCATGCCCGGCATGGATGCCCTGGCTCCGGAGCGAACAGAAACCAACAGAGGATTTTCCGTATCGCCGAAGGCCTTTCCCTGCTTTTTCTCCAGGTCGGAAAGCGCATCAAAGATCTGCGCCTGGATCTCTTCCGAAATCTTCTTTCCATTGTTGTAGTAATCCGTACAGGCTTCCGTTGTGATCGTAAAGCCCTGCGGGATGGGGAGGCCCAAATTGGTCATCTCCGCCAGATTAGCGCCTTTTCCGCCCAGAAGGTTACGCATGGATGCATTGCCTTCTGTAAATGCATAAACCCATTTTGCCATCTAATTAGTTCCCCCTTTGAACAAAATATTTGGAATAGGTTTCGCGGACTCCTGCTTTTTAAGAGCCATTGTCCGTCACGGTCAATTTATTATAACATAGATAAAATTAAAACGCACGATATTTTTGTCAATTTTTAGATAAATCTCTATCATTTACCACTTTTTTATGTCAATTTCAGACAAATCGTGTGCCATTTCGACCTTTTATCCCGTTTTATTCACAAATGGCCTATCATATGACCCGCAACAAAGTTGCTCATTCTGCAAAAATCCCGGATGGCGGTCTCCATCCGGGATCCATAACAAGATCGATTAAAATTCAAACTTATCGGCAAAATAAGCTTCCAGCTCATCGATTGCCACCCGCTCCTGTTCCATGGAATCGCGGAAGCGGACAGTAACGCACTGATCCGTCTCGGAATCAAAATCGTAAGTGATGCAGAACGGCGTTCCGATCTCATCCTGACGGCGATAACGCTTTCCGATGTTTCCTCTGTCATCAAATTCACAGTTATATTTGCGGGAAAGCCTCTCATAGATCTTCTCCGCCCCTTCGCTCAGCTTCTTGGACAGAGGCAGAATGCCGATCTTAACCGGAGCCAGCGCAGGATGGAAATGGAGAACGGTACGCACATCTCCTTCTCCGATCTCCTCTTCATCGTAGGCAGAGCAGAGGAAAGCCAGAACCACACGATCCGCCCCCAAAGAAGGTTCGATCACATACGGAATATATTTGATGTTCTTCTGATCGTCAAAGTAACTCATATCCTGGCCTGACACATTCGCATGCTGGGTCAGATCGTAATCCGTCCGGTCAGCGATGCCCCACAGCTCTCCCCAACCGAAGGGGAAAAGGAATTCAATATCTGTGGTGGCCTTGGAATAGAAAGAAAGCTCTTCCTTCTCATGATCCCTCACGCGCATCTCATCTTCACGGATGCCAAGGGATTTCAGCCAATCTATGCAATACTGCTTCCAGTAAGCGAACCATTCCAGATCCGTATCCGGCTCGCAGAAGAATTCCAGTTCCATCTGCTCGAACTCACGGGTACGGAAGGTAAAGTTGCCGGGCGTAATTTCATTACGGAAAGATTTGCCAATCTGGCCGATTCCAAACGGAATTTTTTTCCTTGAGGTACGCTGCACATTTTTAAAATTCACAAAAATTCCCTGTGCAGTCTCCGGGCGCAGGTAAACGACATTCTTCGCATCCTCCGTCACGCCCTGGAAGGTTTTGAACATCAGGTTGAACTGTCTGATATCCGTAAAATTATGTTTGCCACAGGTAGGACAGGGAACCTGATGCTCTTTGATAAAGTCCATCATTTTTTCCTGGCTCCATCCGTCAATAGAACCATCCAGTTCGATGTTGTTCTCCTGGGCATAATCCTCGATCAGCTTATCCGCGCGGAAGCGTTCATGGCATTCCCGGCAGTCCATCAGCGGATCGGAAAATCCTCCCAGATGTCCGCTTGCGATCCAGGTCTGCGGATTCATCAGAATGGCGCAGTCCACACCCACATTGTAGGGATTGCCCGTTACAAATTTCTGCCACCAGGCCTTTTTCACATTATTCTTAAGCTCCACGCCCAGATTACCGTAATCCCAGGTATTCGCCAGACCGCCGTAGATCCGGGATATACAAATCCCCTCGCTTTGGCCAGAGCCACAATTTTTTCCATCGTCTTTTCCATGCTTTCCTCCATTCCGACTGCTGCAGAAATCTCTTTTTCGCAGCATGCCGTGCTACTAGTGTGATTCCCCGCGTTTCTTGCAGGATACTTGCTTAAACGGCGGCAGTCCCGTCAGACACATAACTGCCGCCATATTTAAGTTTATATAGGAGTTACC
>USKC01000214.1 GCA_900555195.1 uncultured Lachnospiraceae bacterium | reverse complement strand
CGGCTTCCGGGACGGCGGAAACATCCGCTGCTGAAAGGAAAGATACGGAACCCAAGAGAGAAGCCCATGATCTGGAGAAGGATGTGACGAATATGATACACGAGATCGGCGTGCCTGCCCACATCAAGGGATATCAGTATCTGCGGGAGGCGATCATGATGTCTGTGGAGGATATTGAGATGCTCAATTCCATCACCAAGATCCTTTATCCTACGATCGCAAAGAAATACCAGACCACGCCGAGCCGTGTGGAACGCGCCATCCGCCATGCCATTGAAGTTGCGTGGAGCCGCGGAAGAATGGAGACGCTGGATTCGCTGTTCGGATACACCATCAATACCGGAAAAGGGAAGCCCACTAACTCGGAATTTATTGCTTTGATTGCGGACAAAATAAGACTGCAGTATAAAAATTAGCCTTTTAATCACCCGTGTAATGATGTATAATATCTCTAAAGCCTGGACGTTTAGAGAAGGATATTATGATTACGGGAGGATTCGGAATGAGAAAAATTCTGTTTGTGGCTTCGGAAGGCGTGCCCTTTATTAAGACCGGGGGATTGGCGGACGTGGTGGGAGCCTTGCCCAAATGCATTGACAGGGAATACTATGATGTACGGGTGATCCTGCCTAAGTATGTATGCATGACCCAGGAGATGAAAGACAGGCTCACCTATAAAACGCATTTCTATATGGATTTCCACTGGCAGAATCAGTATGTGGGGATCATGGAGGCGGAAGTCGGCGGGGTAAAATATTACTTCATCGATAATGAATTCTACTTTAACGGGTTTAAACCCTACTGTGATAATGCGCTCTTTGAAATCGAGAAATTTGCTTTCTTTTCCAAGGCAGCCCTTTCCATCCTGCCTGTGATTGATTTCAGACCGGATCTGATCCACTGCCATGACTGGCAGACCGGCCTTGTTCCCGTTTATCTGCATGAAAGGTTCCAGGGAAGCGATTTCTACCGCGGAATCAAGACGGTGATGACGATCCACAACCTGAAGTTCCAGGGAAAATGGAGTATCAAAGAGGTACAGGATATCACAGGGCTTCCGATGTCGTTCTTCACGCCGGATAAGCTGGAGGCGTATAAGGATGCGAACCTGCTCAAGGGGGGAATCGTCTATGCGGATGCGGTTACCACGGTGAGCAGCACCTATGCGGAAGAGATCAAGACGCCTTTCTATGGGGAAGGGCTTGACGGCCTGCTGCGGGCGCGCAGCGGAGATCTGCGCGGGATCGTGAACGGGATCGACTATGAAGAGTATAATCCGGCGACGGATTCATATATCACCCATGCGTTTAATGCGGTGAATTTCCGTAAGGAGAAGATCAAGAATAAGCGTGCCCTGCAGGCGGATTTTGGGCTCAACCAGGATGATAAGGCGATGGTGCTCGGCGTGGTTTCCCGCCTGACGGATCAGAAGGGCTTTGATCTGGTGGCCTATGTGATGGATGAACTCTGTCAGGATAACATTCAGCTGATCGTTCTGGGAACGGGAGAAGAGAGATACGAGAACATGTTCCGTCATTTCGCCTGGAAATATCAGGGTAAGGTATCCGCCCAGATCTACTATTCAGAAGCGGTGGCGCACAGGATTTACGCGTCCAGCGACGCCTTCCTGATGCCTTCGCTCTTTGAGCCCTGCGGGCTGAGTCAGCTGATTGCGTTAAGGTATGGTACCGTGCCGATCGTGCGTGAAACGGGAGGGCTGAAGGACACGGTGCAGCCGTATAACGAATTTGAAAGTTCGGGCACGGGCTTCAGCTTCCGCAACTATAACGCGCATGAGATGCTTGCGACCATCCGGTATGCGGAGAAGATTTACTATGATAAGAAGCGGGAATGGAACAAGATTGTGGACCGCGGCATGGCTGCGGACTTTTCCTGGGATGTATCCGCGAAGAAATATCAGGAGATGTATGACTGGCTGATCGGTTAAAGCGGATGGGCCGTCGGGAATAATATACAGGGGGCATCCGGCATCTGGATTCAGAGGCCGGATGTTCGCATATCATGGCATTTGCGGTATGCTGGAAGAGACCTGAAATGAATAGAAATAGAAAAAAGATTGTATGTGCTGACATATACAGATAGGAGCAGGAATGAAAAACAAAGGCAAGATAAATGAGATAAAGAAGGCAAAAGGAAAGATGGTAGGCAGCGGGATTTTGGCGCTGCTGCTGGCAGGCTCCCTGTGTCTGGCCGGATGCGGGGGAAATGGGCAGGGCGAAGATGAGACGGCCTGGGAGGACGCGCAGAGTGAGGTGGCGCAGAGCGAGGAGACGGAAAGCGCCTCAGCGGCGGAAACTTCAACGGAGAATGCCGCGATAGAAAGTGCTGCAATAGAGAGCACTGTAATAGAGAGCAATGCAATAGAAAGTACCGCTGTAGAAAGCGGGCAAGAATCCACATCCCAGACGGAGGAAGGTTCGGTACAGGCGGGAGAGAATATTTGGGAATCTGCCCAGGCGGCAGAAGAAGCAGAAGCCGTGACGGTAGAGGGGTATACTTATCGCCCGGAGAGAGAGACGAGGATCTGGTATGCTTCAAACGGACAGGAAGCATGCAAGGTGATTCTGGAACGCCCGGTATTTGAGGGAACCGCGCCCGAAACAGATGCGATCAACGCGTTTTATGAAGAATGGACCGCGGATAAGATGGAAGAATATGAGCCACTGGCCGATGAGGCCCGCGATTGGATCCTGTCGCTTGGGGAGGAAGAACTCATAGCGCCCTATGGAGATGAGGTTACGGTGGCCAAAGTGACCGTTCGGGATCAGGTGATCGGTATTTTACACGAATCCTATCTCTATACGGGAGGCGCGCATGGAATGCCTGGAAGAGAGAGCCATCTTTTCAGCAGGGCGGACGGCAAAGAGGTGACCCTCCAAAGCCTGACCGCTCTTTCAGAGGAGGAATTGAACGAACTGGTACGCAGCAGATTCCTGGCCCTGGTGGAAGGGGATGAAGCGGGCGGATTTTTCGGGGATGCTGCGGATACATTGAATGCAAAAACGGATTTTGCGCAGTTTTCTTATCTTACGGAGGACGGTGTGGTTTTCTACACAACGCCTTACGAGATCGCGCCGTATGCAGCAGGATATACGGAAGTGACGATCCCTTATGAGGAACTTGGAATGTAAAAAAGCGGCGGAATGCGTTCTGAAGGAAGGGTTACAAAAGCTTCCTGAATATTTGCCTGGCCCCGAGCGCACAATAGGGATGTAACGTTCCTGCAGGCGCCCCGGAATCCGGTGTGATGCCGGCGCTCCGATGCGCCTGCGGCTAGAAAATGGAGGTATGGAAATGGCAAATATATCAGAACTGGATCTGCAGAACCTGCGTCATCTGATCGGCGGATATGATACGACGCACTGTAAAATGAAGGAATACGCTTCCTGGGCGGAGGATGCCAAAATCAAGCAGTTTTTTGAGCAGGGAGCCAAATCGGCCATGGAGAACAAACAGCAGCTGATGAAATTTTTACAGTAACGCCGCCATATGCGGAGAAAGGGTGAGAGAATATGATGCAGGAAAAGACGATGGTAGCGGATGCGCTGGCAGGTATCAACGGGGAACTGACCAGATTCGGCGAGATGATCGCCCAGACGGAAAACAAAGAACTGAAGAGCACGCTGAAGCAGATGCGCACGGCCTGTGAACAGTCGCAGGAACAGCTTTATCAGATCGCAAGGGAGAAATCCTACTATGTGCCTGCACAGAAGGCCACGCCGGAAGAGGTGGCTCATGTAAGGAGCCTGTTCACTACAGGTACGCTGTAAGGGCGGGATGCAAACCGGATTCCTCTGATTGATCCAAACCGGCGGCATTGCAGTAAGAAAAGCAATGCCGCCGGTTATTGCGTCCTGCAGCGGGGAAAGACGGATGCCCCTCCGCTTACAAGGATGTATTTGATTCCACCTGGCTCAAAGCGCTGATGTCAGAATCGATCATCATGGAATAGTTCGTATAATAGACCACGAATCCAGGTTTGGCGCCGCCCGGTTTTTTTACGTTCTTTTTCTCCGTATAGTCGATTTCCACCTTTTCCTGCTCCCGGCCTCTGGAATAATAAGCGGCGAGCCTGGCGGCTTCCTCAAAGGTGCGGTCCGGAAGGGGCTCGCCCTTTGATTTCACGATGACATGGGAACCGGGCATTCCTTTGGCGTGGAACCACCAGTCATTGCCGGTGGCGAAGCGGAAAGTCAGCTCATCGTTCTGGTAATTGTTCTTGCCAACATAGATGTCATAACCATCGCTGCTGCGGTAGTGGAACGGCTTGCTGGTGACCTTGGCCTTTTTGGTCCCACCCTTGCGGCGGATATAGCCGCTTTCGATCAGTTCTTCCTTGATCTGGACGAGATCTTCCTCTTTTTGTGCGATGTCCAGGGAATTGCTGATGGATTCCAAATGTTCCACCTCCGCTTTTGTTTCCAGCGTGAGTGTGGAAAGGGCCTCATAGGTACGCTTCAGCTTATTGTATTTCTCGAAGTATTTTTTCGCATTTTCACCTGCCGACAGGGTGGGATCCAGAGGCACGGTAACAGGTTCGCCCGTATAATAATTGATCGCCTCCATGGACTTGGCGCCTGACGGCACATCATAGCCGTAGGTGTTGAGCAGTTCTCCGTATACCCGGTACTTATCCCGTTTTTGTGTATCCTGCATCTGCCTGCGCTGCAGATCATATTTCTTTACATTTCGTTCCAGTGCTGTGGATACGATTCTCCTGAGATCAGAGGAACGTTGCCGGATCCGGGTAACCATATTTTTTTCCGCATAATATTCTTCCAGCAGCCGGGAGATGGATGTATACGTTTTTCTGGATGCTGCCGGATAAGAAGTGAGCGTGAGCGCAGCGTATTCAGCCGGGGCAGAAGCCTTCTGGTCACCTGGTTCGTAGACGATGCAGCAGGAGAATCTGCCGGAGCGTACATCCTCCATCATAGAGGAGAACGCCTGCCAGAGCGCCTCCCGATCCTGTGCGGAAAGTGCGGCGCAGGAGCTGTCTGCACCGCCGCCTGCCCGGTAGCAGATTTCATGGGCTATGGCGGGAGACAGGCCGGTGAAGGAAGTATAGAGCGCCTTGAAACAAGGCTGGTTCTTGGAAAAGATCCGCGCGTTGAACGTTTCCTGATCTGCCTCCAGAGGATTCAGCTTATCCTGCGTATGCGGAATAAAATATGGTTTTCCGGGCAGAACTTCCCGCACGGAACTGACCATGCCTGAAATATGCTTGATACTGTCGATGATCATGCCGGAATCATCACAGAAGATGATATTGCTGTGCTTGCCCATGAGTTCAACAGCCAGTGTTTTCCGGCACAGATCTCCCATTTCATCCAGGTGTTCAATCTCAAAATTGAGAACCCGTTCCATTCCGGGCTGTGTGATGCTGAGAATCCTGCCGTTCTGAAGATGCTTGCGGAGAAGCATGCAGAAATTCGGAGCCGTCAGCGGGCTTGGTTTGTTTTTGTCCGTCAGATAAATCAGAGGAAGAGAGGCGGAGGCGGAGATCACCACCCGTTGCTGCCCGCCCTTATTCTTAACCGTCAGCAGCAGTTCATCCGCTTCCGGCTGAGCGATCTTATAGATCCGCCC
>USKC01000213.1 GCA_900555195.1 uncultured Lachnospiraceae bacterium | reverse complement strand
CCAGTAAATAATCAGTGGAAACCTGAAAAAAACCAGCGATCGATTTTAATGTGTCGAAATCTGGTTCTCTCGTGTTTTGTATATAACTTCCCACTGTTGACGGTGCGATATTCAATTCCTTTGCCAATTGTTTTTGTGTCATCGTGTGTTCTTCCAGCAGAATACGCAATTTTTCACCGAAGCTCACAAGATCACCCCCTACAATTTTAAAGGAATTTATTCTTCTATGTCTGATTAGACGCGATAAGAGTTGACAAAACTCGTATTGCGTTATAAAATATAAAAAACTTTTTGTATGAGGAGCTCACATATAAAAGCATGTTGGGGAGGAACGCATATGATTTGTCCAAAATGTGGGAGCCAATTAGACGCAGATAATAAGTTTTGCGGAAAATGTGGCGCGACCATTCAAAAAGAACCTGTGTCATATCCATTGTCGGAAGGCATACCAAAGCAAGGCAGTCTTCTGAAGAAGCGGAAAATGATTATTCTGACCGCTGCGGCTCTACTTGTAATCATCGCAATTATTGTCATCGTAAGTGTTTACGTACAGCCCTCAGCCCAAATCAATCGGGCCATATCATCAGGGGATATTGCAAACGCATATGTACTTTACACAGCGAAATGCTCGGGGGAACCATTAGAAGATTCTACACTCGAAGCATTGGTTCAATACGCTGAAGATGTTGTAAGCCGTTATGAAAACGGAGAGATCCCTTATGGAGAGGCTGTCGAACAGTTAGATGCTTTAACGAGCTTTGCAATTCTCAGCCAGGAGCTATCTTCCCTACAGAGTTCACTTCTTCAAGAAATGTCTGAAAAAAATAGCGTTGCTGTCAATATCGCAGACGGGCACACGGCCAGTCAGAGTGGAGATTACTTAAATGCAATCCAGTGTTATCAGCGTGCATTAAATCTTGATGCAGAATCAGAGGAAGCACAGCAGGGCCTTTCCGAAGCAGTTGATCAATATAGAAATGAAGTGCTGGCTCAGGTCGAAGAATACTCTGCTTCTGGGGACTTTTCCGCTGCAGAATCTGCGCTTACAATCGCTTTGGACTATCTGCCAGAAGATGAGGTCTTAACAGAACAACTAAATGGTTTGGACGATCTTAAAATTCAAACTATTGTGCACGAAGCTTATGCGGCAGCTGATGGCGGGGATTGGGATGGTGCAATCGGTATACTTCAAGAAGCCCAAACTGTGTACACGTCTAGTCAGGAAATCAACGAAGCATATGAAGATATCCTGGAAGAAATGCCCATAACTCTAGAAAATATAACCATCGTTTCGTCCGATGAGATTGAAATATACAACGAGGTCGTAAAAGATCGTTGGGGAAATATCTACGATGACGGCGTCCGAATTGAGGGTTCAACAGATGGGTACATTCTAGTCGCTTTGAATCAGAACTTTACAAAGTTTACAGGTACAGCATTCGTTGTAGACTCAGCAAGTATAGGAAAGAATATGTGGTTCTCAGTTTATCTGGATGAGAAGCTTGTTTATTATACTGATGGAATCACAGAAGAAAGTCAGCCAATTTCCTTAGAAATTGATATCACAGGCGCCACGACCATGAGAATCTCTGTAGGTAACGAAGGCAGTTTCAGTAACGGTGGTCTTATTTTTGGAAATACACATTTTGAGAAAGTCCCTAAAAGCAAGGAAACAGACGAAAGCGGGCAAGCATCCTAATAACAGATGATGTCGGAAGTTATTCTCTTGCTTATCGTTGAATCCGGCAAAGTACGCGTACGCCCTGTAGAAAGGCGGATTGTATTATGACATTCTTGGCTTTTTCTGCCCTGTACGCAGTCATCGTCTCTCTCGCCACAAAAATAGGGCTCTATGATAATCTTTACTTAATGGCCACAGTTATTCGCGATTGGAACATAGAGTATAACGGAAACTATAACATTCACGGCGTTCACCAAATTGTTGACAGATAAACAATACTTTATCGCCAATCCAAAGATTTTAAGTACAAGGGCAAGTGGTTAAACAATATTCATTACAGGCTTGGGGTTTAAAGCTATAACCCAATAAATTAAACGATAGCCTGCGGTCATCCATCTCCTTTGAAGGCTGGATCGGCGGCGGGCTATTGTTCTATCGGGCAAAGGCCAATATCTCAAAAAACCCGAAAGCCCTTGAAATACAAGGCTTTGATAAGGATGGTAGTAAGAAACCAGTAAAATCAAGGCTTTGTGGACAGCAACAGGCAATGCGGCAATTAAAACTGAATAAGTTTACAGAGCAGGGATACCGTTTTCATCAATGGTATCCCTTTTCTGTTGCTCCACACGGACGCCATAGGTACAAAAACCTGTGGCGTTTTTTTGTGCCCATTTTTGGAAAGGAGCCGGATAGATGAAGTTGAACGAAGCGGAAATGAGGATGGCGTACCAGATCGAGAGTACAGACCCGAACGCTGTGCTGAATGAAATTTATATGACCTGGCGCCTGTCAAAGAACCAGGCTACTAGGGATACGGCGGAAAGCCTCATGGCGAAGCTGCGCCCCCTGTCAAACAAGGAGTGCATGGATTTGATCCGGGAGGTCCAGGCAAATTACCGTCTGCCTGGGAAGCCCCAGACCATCGGGGAAATGCTGGCGGAGGCCAGGCAGAAGTCCGGGGCGCAGAAGCTGGCCGGACACGATATCATGGCCCTGGAACGCTTTGACCCGGACACCCGGCACATGATCGTCTTTGACGTCCTCTCCCATGACTCACCTATGGGGTGGAAGGGAGAAAAAATGCGCCTGTTCCTGACCGAAGCCGGTTACGGGAAAGCCCTGGAGAACCAGGAGAAGGGATTTATCAGGATCAGGAACCATGCGAAGGTACGCGGGGGCGATCTGTTCTATGACCGGCGCGACCGTGAGCTGTAGGGCTTAAAAAATGTATCAAAAGGGGTGGAAAATCCCCCGTTCTTTCTTCTGTGAGCGGCTTTTTGTGAGCCGCCCATATCTTTTCCCATCCGGGGATGGAAGGAAGGTCTGGCAGGGTGTTTTCCACGAAAACCAACACTTTTCTGTTTATGTGGAAGGAGGTCATCGACATGGCGGTTTTCCGTATCGAAAAGACCAGAGATTACACGGTCATGTCAAACCACCACCTGCGGGATATGTCGCTGTCCCTGAAAGCAAAGGGACTTCTCTCCCTTATGCTTTCCCTGCCGGAGGAATGGGATTACACGATGAAGGGGCTTGCCCGTATCTGCAAGGACGGGGTGGACAGTATCAGCGGCGGCATCCGGGAGCTGGAGGCCAGAGGCTATCTCATCCGGGAACGTGTCCGGGGCGCGAACGGGCAGCTGGGGTCCATTGAGTACACCATTTTGGAGCAGCCTAAAGAGCCTGCGCCTGTACAGGAAAAACCTATACGGGAAAATCCCGTACAGGCAAATCCAACATTGGACGCCCCTGTACAGGAAGAACCCGCACAATTAAATAAAGAAGGATCAAGTAAAGAGAAATCAAAAAAAGATTTATCAAATACGGAGATATCAAATCCTATCCAATCCAATCCCCAGCCCCTTACGGGACGGCCTCCGGCAGGGATAGGAACGGATGGGATGGGAGCCAGGGAGGTCTATCGTGAAATCATTCTGGACAACATCGAGTACAGATATCTGATCCAGGAGGAACACATCGACCGGGAGCAGCTGGACGAGATCGCGGAGCTGATCGTGGATACGGTATGCTCCGCAAGAAAGACGATCCGCATAGCCGGGGACGATTACCCGGCGGAGGTAGTCAAATCCCGCTTTATGAAGCTGGACAGTTCCCACGTGCGGTACGTCATGGACTGTATGCGGGAGAACACCACCTATGTCCGCAACATCAAGAAATATCTGCTGGCGGCCCTGTATAACGCCCCGGCTACCATCGGCAATTATTATTCTTCCCTGGTACAGCACGATATGTACGGGGACGGAAAGCGAGGGAGGGGTTAAATGCAGGAAGAAGTGACAGGCAGGACCGTGACGCTGATCGTCAACGGGGCCAAAATGAGCGAGCAGGTGTTTGAAAAGGCGGTGAAAAAGTTCCTGGAGGAAATCCAGAAAAGCAGGCAGCCGAAGATATACCGGGGCAAGCAGACCCTCAGACAGCTGGCTTCTCAGAACGCCGGGCTTGCCAATATCGAGATCAGCGACAAGAACATCAAGGCCTTTACCCATGTGGCGAAGAAATACCATGTGGATTTTGCCCTGAAGAAGGACACCGCCGCCGAACAGCCCCGCTACCTGGTCTTTTTCAAGAGCCGGGACGCGGACGCCATCACGGCGGCCTTCCAGGAGTTTGCCGGCCGCAGGATGGGCCGGGAGGAAAAGCCCGCCATCCGGGACCGGCTGGAGCAGGCGAAGGAACAGGCGGAGCGGAAACCGGAGCACCGGACGCTGGACCGGGAGAAGGTCAAAACCAGGGATCGGAGCGTGCAGCGATGAACATGAAAAAACTGATCCTGACGAACCTCCCCTATCTCCTGTTCGCCTATCCTTTCGACAAACTGGCCCAGGCATTCCGGCTTGCCCCCGGCGCGGACCTTTCCGCAAAGCTGCTCTCCATCCGGGACGGATTTTCCATGGCTTTCGCCTCCCCGGCGCCGAGCCTGGAGCCGGCGGACCTGCTGATCGGCATTGCCGGGGCGCTGATCCTCCGGCTGGCGGTCTACCTGAAAGGGAAGAACGCGAAAAAATACCGCCACGGCATGGAATACGGCAGCGCCCGGTGGGGAACGGCAGCCGATATCGCCCCTTTCGTGGATAAGGATTTTTTCAACAACATCCCCATGACGCAGACGGAGCGGATCACCATGTCGAGCCGCCCGAAGCAGCCGAAGTACGCCAGGAATAAAAACATCTTAGTCATCGGCGGCTCAGGGAGCGGAAAAACGAGGTTCTTCTGCAAGCCTTCCCTGCTCCAGGCACATTCCTCCTATGTCTGCACCGATCCGAAGGGCACCCTCCTGCCGGAGGTCGGCTCCTTCCTGGAGCGTAAGAAATACCGGATCAAGTGCCTCAATCTCATTAACTTCAAAAAGTCCATGAGATACAACCCCCTGGCGTACATCCGTTCCGAGAAGGATATCCTAAAGCTGGTAAACGCACTGATCCTGAACACAAAGGGGGAAGGGGAAAAATCCTCCGAAGATTTCTGGGTCAAGGCCGAGCGGCTGTACTATTCGGCCCTGATCGGCTACATCTGGTACGAGGCGCCGGAGGAAGAACGCAACTTCATCACCCTCCTGGACCTGATCAACGCCAGTGAAGCCAGGGAGGACGATGAGACCTACCAGAGCCCGGTGGATATCCTGTTCCAGCAGCTGGAGGAAAAGGAGCCGGACCACTTCGCCGTGAAGCAGTACCGCAAATTTAAGATGGCGGCGGGCAAAACCTTAAAATCCATACTGATTTCCTGCGGGGCCAGGTTAGCCCCATTTGACATAAAAGAGCTCCGGGACCTGATGGAGACGGACGAACTGGAGCTTGACACCCTGGGCGACAGCAAAACGGCGCTGTTCGTTATCATTTCCGATACGGACAGCACCTTCAACTTTGTGGCCGCCCTGATGTATTCACAATTATTCAACCTTCTCTGCGACAAGGCCGATGATTTCTACGGCGGGCGGCTGCCCGTCCATGTGCGGCTCATCCTGGA
>USKC01000212.1 GCA_900555195.1 uncultured Lachnospiraceae bacterium | reverse complement strand
GGTGGATGCGTTCGCCAGACAGGTGGCCTATACCTATACCAAGCCGCTGTTAAAGTACCGCAATCCCAGAGGGGGCATGTTCCAGGCTGGGCTGTATCCGGTATCCGCCAATGTGCCCCTGGGAGCACAGACGGGAGCGACGCCGGATGGAAGGCTGGCCCATACGCCGGTGGCGGACGGGGTATCCCCGGCTGCGGGCAGGGATGTGCACGGACCGACGGCCACGGCCAATTCCGTATCCAGGCTGGATCACGGAATCGCCTCCAACGGAACGCTGTTAAATCAGAAGTTCCATCCTTCTGCGCTCAGCGGAGAAGAGGGACTGAACAATTTTGTGGCCCTCATCCGTTCCTATTTCGATCAGAAGGGCAGCCACATGCAGTTTAATGTGGTGGATCGTAATACCCTGCTGGACGCGCAGGAACATCCGGAGCAGTACCGGCATCTGGTGGTGCGCGTCGCCGGATATAGCGCCCTCTTTACCACGCTGTCCCGTTCCCTGCAGGATGATATCATCCGCCGGACGGAACAGGGTTTCTGATAAGGGAGAAAGAGCATGGACTATATGGACACAAAGGGCCGGATATTTGACATACAGCGGTATTCCATTCATGACGGAAAGGGGATCCGCACCATCGTGTTCCTGAAGGGATGCGTGCTGCGCTGCCGCTGGTGCTGTAATCCGGAATCCCAGGAATACGCCATCCAGACCATGATGGTTGCTGGAAAGCCGAAAACCATCGGCTGGGATACCACGGTTCGGGAAGTGATGGAAACGGTGGTGCGGGATCGCCCCTATTACCGGCGTTCCGGCGGCGGGCTCACGCTTTCAGGAGGGGAGAGCCTGTGCCAGGCGGATTTTGCCGCGGCCCTGCTTCGGGCTGCGAAGGAGAACGGCATCAATACCGCATTGGAAAGCATGGCCTGCGCCCCCATGGAGGAGATAGAGAAGCTCCTCCCCTGGCTGGATACTTATCTGTGCGATGTAAAGCATATGGACGGCAGAAAACACCAGGAATTTACAGGAAAGAGCAATGAGGGGATGCTGGAGAATATCCGCAGGATCGCACAGGGAGGACAGACAGAACTGGTGATCCGTGTTCCTGTTATCCCCACGTTCAACGATACGCCCGATGAGATCGGACAGATTGCCCGCTTCGCGGATTCCCTGCCCGGGGTGCGGCGGATTCATCTGCTGCCTTACCACAGGCTGGGGCAGGATAAATACGAAGGATTGGGGCGTCCCTATCTGATGGGGGATATCCTTCCGCCGGATGCAGCGCAGATGGAACGGCTGAAAAAAGAGGTGGAGCGCGTAAGCAGCCTGGACTGCCGAATCGGCGGTTAGGCATGAAATGAAAAAGGCGAGGAACGAGAAAATGAAACTGGAAGAAGGCATGCAGACAGAGGGAAAATGGCGCATTGTCCAGGAGTCGGTGCCGGGCAGGCAGATCACCCTGGCCCATATTATCGCCAACCCGGACGGCGAACTTTATGAGAAGCTGGGGCTGGATCCTAAAGTGGAGGTGAAGGGCTCCGCGATCGGCGTACTGACGGTGACCCCGTCTGAAACCGCCATTATTATGGCGGATATTGCGGTGAAAGCCTCCGGCGTATCGCTGGGATTTGTGGATCGTTTCAGCGGTTCCCTGATCGTGACAGGCACGGTATCCGAGGTGGAATCAGCCATTGCAGCCATCCTGTCCTATGTGGAAGAAAAGCTGGGCTATGAAGTCTGCGCGATTACCAGGACATGATGGGAGGCGGACGGAGTTTCACATGAGAAAAATCATTCTGATCGGCCGCAGCGGGGCCGGGAAAACCACGCTGACCCAGGCGCTGAAAGGAGAGGAGATCCACTATCATAAGACCCAGTATGTGAACTATTCTTCCTGTATCATCGATACGCCGGGAGAATGTGCACAGACCCATGAACTTGGCTATGCGCTGGCGCTGTATTCCTATGAGGCGGATGTGGTAGGGCTGCTCCTGTCGGCGGAAGAGCCATACAGCCTGTACCCGCCCAACATCACCTGTATGGTGAACCGGGAGGTGATTGGGATCATTACCCATACGGATTCCCCGAAAGCGCGGGTGGATCGGGCCGAACGATGGCTGCACCTGTCGGGGTGCAGAAAGCTTTTCTATGTGAATTCCCTTGCTGGAGAAGGTGTGGGTAAGATTCTGGACTATCTGCGGGAAGAAGGGGAATGAGCAAAACTGCCTGAAATGTTGCAGAAAACAACAATAAAAAACAAAACACCACATTTATAATGTTGACATACCCCTTGTACGGGACTATAATTTAACAAGAATCAACATAAAACAAAATAAACAAACATAAAAGGAAAAGAAAAAAGATATGCCGCAGGCGGCAGAATGGAGGAAGAGATGCAGAACGAATACGAACTGAAAAAATTGATCTGTGATATCGGAAAGAGGATCTATAACCGAAACATGGTGGCTGCAAATGACGGAAATATTTCTGTGAAGCTGAGTGACAACGAGTTCCTTTGCACGCCCACCGGCGTATCTAAGGGATTCATGACGCCTGAATTCATCTGTAAGGTGGATGCGAACGGGAATGTGCTTCAGGCGAATAAAGGCTTCCGTCCTTCCTCTGAAATCAAGATGCATATGCGCGTCTATCAGAAGCGCCCGGATGTGGGAGCGGTGGTACATGCGCATCCTACGTTTGCGACCGCTTTTGCCATTGCAGGCATTCCGCTGACGCAGCCCATCATGCCGGAAGCTGTCATCGCGCTCGGCTGTGTGCCCATCGCGGAATACGGCACGCCTTCCACCATGGAGATTCCGGATAATGTGGAAAAATATCTTCCTTACTATGATGCGGTCCTTCTGGAGAATCACGGCGCGCTGACCTGGAGCACGGATCTGCTGGCTGCTTATATGAAGATGGAATCGGTTGAGTTTTATGCGGAACTGCTCTATAAGGCCAAGATGTTGGGCGGACCGAAGGAATTCGATCAGGCTACTGTAGAGAAGCTTTATGAGATCAGAAGAAAAATGGGATTGTCCGGAAAGCATCCTGCGGATATGTGCCTGAATAAAGGAAAGAAGAATTGCCACAACTGCGGCAATGGCTGCGGCTCCGTATCTTCTCCGGCTTCTTCCTCCAGTGAAGTGAGCGAAGAAATGGTTGCCGAGATCGTTAAGAAAGTGATGGAGCAGCTGGGATAATGAACGAAGAGAGAATCACAGAGATTGTCCGCAGCATGATCGCAGAAAGGAAGGAGGGGCCGAAGGGCATGACCCTGAGACTGGCCCAGCTTCTGGCGGAGCGGATCGAGGAGAGGGCTGCAGGCCTTGGCATGCGCGTGGTGACGGCCATCGCAGATGAAGCTGGCAGGGTGAAGCTGGTGCGGGCCATGGATGATTCCTTCCCCGGAAGTGTGGATGTGGCGGTCAATAAGGCGTATACCTGCATCGCTTTTCGTATGTCAACCAAAAGGCTTGGAGAATTGGCGCAGCCAGGTGGGGAATTGTACGGCATCCAGTACACCAACGGCGGCAGGATTGTGATTTTCGGCGGCGGGGAACCGCTGGTATGGAAAGACCAGATCATAGGGGCTCTGGGCGTGAGCGGAGGGACGGCTGAACAGGATACGGCCCTCGCAGCCTATGGCGCGTCCCTGTTAAAGGAGGTAATCTCGTGCCTGTGAATGAACGTTTGGTACAGGATATCGTGAAAGAGGTTGTGGCAAAACTGCAGCTGTCAGAAGAGAACGGCAGCGCATCCCACGGCGTGTTTGAGGATATGAATGATGCAATCGCCGCAGCGAAGGAAGCGCAGAAGGTGATTCGCAGCATGTCCATGGATCAGAGGGAGCAGATCGTGGCCAATATCCGCAGGAAAACCCATGAGAACGCAGAACTTCTGGCCCGGATGGGGGTGGAAGAGACGGGAATGGGCAATGTGGGAGACAAGATCCTCAAGCATCATCTGCTGGCGGATAAGACGCCGGGAACGGAGGACATCACCACGACGGCCTGGTCGGGAGACAGGGGGCTGACGCTGGTGGAGATGGGACCCTTCGGCGTGATCGGCGCTATCACCCCATGCACCAACCCCAGCGAAACGGTGCTGTGCAACAGCATCGGGATGATCGCTGCAGGCAATACGGTGGTGTTCAATCCCCATCCCCAGGCGGTGCGGGTGTCCACGTTTGCCATGAACCTGGTGAATGAAGCTTCCATCGAGGCGGGCGGGCCGGACAATGTGGCCTGCACGGTGAGAAAACCCACGCTGGAATCGAGCAATATCATGATGAAACATAAGGATATCCCGCTGATTGCAGCGACAGGCGGCCCGGGTGTGGTTACGGCTGTGCTTTCCTCAGGCAAGCGCGGCATTGGAGCGGGCGCGGGCAATCCGCCGGCATTGGTGGATGAGACGGCGGATATCCGGAAGGCCGCAGCGGATATCGTAAATGGATGCACATTTGACAATAACCTGCCCTGTATTGCGGAGAAGGAGATCGTGGCGGTGGATTCCATCGCGGATGAACTGATGCATTACATGATCAGCGAGCAGGGCTGCTATCTGATTTCCAAGGAAGAGCAGGAAAAACTCGTGCAGACGGTGCTGACGCCCAAGGGGCTGAATCGGAAATGCGTGGGAAGGGATGCGGGGACGCTGCTTTCCATGATCGGAATCAAAGTTCCTTCCAATATCAGGTGCATCGTGTTTGAAGGGGAGAAGGAACATCCGTTGATCTCAGAGGAATTGATGATGCCTATCTTAGGCCTGGTGCGGGCGAAGGATTTTGATGATGCGGTTTGTAAGGCCGTCTGGCTGGAACATGGAAACCGGCATTCCGCCCATATCCATTCCAAGAACATAGATAACATTACGAAATATGCGAAAGCCATTGATACGGCGATTCTGGTGAAGAACGCGCCCTCCTATGCCGCGCTCGGGTTCGGCGGAGAAGGCTACTGCACCTTTACCATCGCCAGCAGGACCGGCGAAGGATTGACCAGTGCCAGCACCTTTACGAAAAGAAGGCGCTGCGTGATGTCGGACAGCCTGTGCATTAGATAGAGGCCGTTCATTGGCGGAACGGTTCCAGGAGAAGAGAGGTGCGAAACGATGAATGAAGCAAAAATAGCGGAGATTGTCAGAGAGGTTCTGGACAGGCTGGACGGCACGCAGACACAAGCGGCCGCGCAGAGACCTGCGGCGCGGGAAATCCCGAAAACCGCGCATGTGGCGGTGTTAACTGGTCTGGAACACTTCGATATTAAAGAATACCCGATTCCTGAGGTGGGAGACGACGATATTCTTGTAAAAGTGGAAGGCTGCGGCGTCTGTGGAACGGATGCCCATGAATTTAAAAAAGATCCCTTCGGGCTGATTCCGGTTGCCCTTGGCCATGAAGGAACGGGCGAAATCGTGAAGATGGGCAAGAACGTGAAGAAGGACAGCGCCGGGAAGGAACTGAAGGTGGGCGACAAGGTGGTGACCTGCATGATCTTCAAGGACAATCCGGATATCACCATGTTTGACCTGAATAAACAGAATGTAGGCGGCGCGGATGTATATGGCTTGCTGCCGGATGACGAGATTCATCTGAACGGCTGGTTTTCTGACTACCTATTCATTAGAGGGGGCTCTGCGGTGTTCAATGTGAGCGATCTGGATCTGTCCTCCAGAATTCTCATCGA
>USKC01000211.1 GCA_900555195.1 uncultured Lachnospiraceae bacterium | reverse complement strand
AAGAGCTGTCTCATAATCTGCCGCCGAATGCCCCATACTCACCACCACCCCTGATTCCGAGCAGTACCTGGTCAGAGCAAAATCTCCATCCTCCTCCGGCGCCAGGGTCAGACAGCGAATTCTTCCGCCTGCCGCCTTCTGGTATTCCTGAAACTGCTCCACGCTGGGTTTCGCTATGGCTTCCGGAGGCTGCGCCCCCTTATATTCCATATCCAGATAAGGCCCTTCAAAATGAACGCCCAGAATTTGCGCTCCTTCATATCCCTCCCGTACGACGGAAGCCACATTCGTAAGTGCCTTCGTGAGCACGTCCGGCATCTGTGTCACGGTTGTAGGAAGAATGGATGTTACGCCTTCCTCCGGAATCCTTCTCATCCATTCCCGCAGCCCTTCCGGCACAGCATCATTCGTATCAAATCCATAGGCCCCATGCGTATGCACATCAATAAATCCCGGAAGGATCCGATTGTTTCCATAATCTGTATCCGCAGGAAACGTCCCGTAAGGATGGATAGCGAGAATTCTGCCCGCCTCCACCTCCAGCTGCGCTTCCATAAACTGACCCGCAATCCATACTCTTTTGCTCTGTATTATCATCGGCTTTTCCCTTCTTTTCTTCTCAGATTTTAGAAAGCGCCGCCTCATCCGCCACGATTGTCACATCTTTATGAATCTGAAGAATGGATGCAGGCACTCTGGGCGTTACCTGGCCGAAAAACGCTTTTTTCACAATCTCTGCCTTATCCTCTCCGCTCACAACCACCAGAACTTTTTTTGCCTGCATGATCGTTTTAATTCCCATCGTATATGCCTGTTTCGGCACATCATCATAAGATGCGAAGAAACGCTGGTTCGCCTGAATGGTTGAATCCGTCAGATCCACGCAATGGGTCTCCAGCTCAAAGCTGTCCGCGGGTTCATTAAATCCGATATGACCGTTATGGCCAAGCCCCAGCAGCTGGAGGTCAATTCCCCCTACAGAAGCAATAATCCTGTTATATTCTGCACATGCCTTATCGCTGTCCGGCTCCATTCCATTTGGCAGATACGTTCTGTCCTTGTTTATGTTCACATGGCGGAAGAGATGATCGTTCATAAAATAATAATAGCTCTGATCATTCTCACGGGGAAGTCCTTTATATTCATCCAGATTCACGCTCGTCACTTCCGAAAAATCGAGATCCCCATTCCTGTATCTCTCCACCAGTTCTTCATAGGTTCCGATCGGCGTAGAACCAGTAGCAAGGCCCAGTACGCAATTCGGCTTCATAATAATCTGTCCGGAAATAATATTCGCCGCTTTCCGGCTCATGTCTTTATAGTCTTTCGCTTTTATAATTCTCATCTTTATTCAGCTCCCTCCCGCGCTTTGGTCCAATCAGCATAGATTCCCAACGCGTCTTCTATCCTCTTACATCTCAATTAAATAAAAACGAATCATACCAAATTCGGAAGCCCCTAAGGGGCTTCCGATATTGTGCTAGGGATTTTATTTCTTTCGATCATTCTTCTGATCTTAAAGCATTTTCTTCATCTCATCCGCAACGAACTGCACTTTTGTTCCTACAATTACCTGAACATTGCTCTTGTTCGGACGAATCACTCCGGCCACACCGGCAGATTTGATCTTCTTCTCATCCACCTTCGTATAGTCGTTAATCTCCAGACGAAGTCTTGTGATGCAGTTGTCAAGAGATTTCACGTTCTCTTTGCCGCCAAGTCCTTCCAGAACGATTTTAGCAACTTCTGTATAATCATTATTGGAAAGGACAACCGCTTTTTCTGCTTCCTCATCATCATCTTCCCGTCCGGGTGTCTTCAGATCAAGCTTTACAATCGCCACTCTGAATACCACATAGAACACCACGAATGCCGCAATGCCAAGCGGAATGATCATCCAGGTATTCTGTGCAGCGGGCAGTGATGCGGAGAAGAGAAGGTCCGTAGCTCCTGCTGAGAAGGAGAAGCCTGCACGGAAGCCTACCAACACCGTGATAACAGTAAAGATACCATACAGCAGCGCATAGACCACATACAGCACGGGTGCAAGGAACATGAACGCAAATTCAAAGGGTTCTGTAACGCCGCAGATAAATGCACAAATAGCTGCGGAAGACACGATACCGATGGCCGCTTTTTTCTTGTTGGACTTCGCGGTATGAACCATTGCCAGAGCAGCTCCGGGGATACCGAACATCATGCAAGGGAAGAATCCGGACATGTACATACCAAGGCTCCAGGTAACTCCTTCCGACGCGGACGTATCGCCAGCCCAGAAGTGGGACAGATCGCCCAATCCAATGGTATCGAACCAGAACACGTTATTCAGCGCATGATGCAGTCCTGTAGGAATGAGCAGACGGTTCAGGAATGCATAGATACCTGCTCCTACAGCATCCAGGCCAACGATCGCATTTCCGAGGCTGATCAGGGCGCCGAAAACAACCGGCCATATGAACAGCAGGATTGCAGATGCAACGATGGAAACTGCAGCTGTAACGATAGCCACGCAGCGCTTGCCTGAGAAGAAAGACAGCCAATCAGGCAGCTTCGTGTTTTTAAACTTATTGTAGCAGATGGAACCGATTATGCCGGCGATGATACCAATGAAAGCGTTCTGGATTTTATCAAACGCCAACGTCTTGGTCGCATCTTCAGCAAAGCTGGGAAACAGCGTGGTAACAACGCCTGTGCTCAGCAGCTTGGTCATCATCAGCCAGGAAACCAGGCCTGCAAGACCTGCAGTACCGTCGTGGTCATCCGCCATTCCGACTGCAACGCCCACCGCAAACAGGACTGCCATCGTCGTGCCGTCCACCAGCGCCAGGGCTGCCTGCACCATGAAATAACCGATCAGCGCAGCGGCTCCTGTAATTTCACCGCCCTGCATAGCCGCCGGACAAAGCAGGTAGCCAATGCCGGAAAGAATACCGGCCACGGGCAGACATGCCACCGGAAGCATCAGGGACTTGCCCAGCTTCTGTAAATACTTCATCATAATTTTATTCCCCCTTCAGTTTATCCCGCCCTAGCATCGGGTATTTAATTTATTCAAAAGGACGCTTATCGCTCCCTCCGAACGCTGTTTGTATATACCTTATCAAGGTCTTTTGGATACGATTAAAGATTTTCTTTCATGAATGCTTCCAGCGCCTGTGCTGCAGCATCCTCATCGGGCCCTTCAATGGTGAACTTCACAGTATGGCCCTTCTTCACGCCCATCATCATGAGCGACATGATCTTCTTCGCATCTCCTTTTTTCTGTCCGTTATCCACGCTCACTGTGCTTGCGAATTCACCCGCTTTCTTCACCAGAAGTCCTGCCGGTCTTGCATGGATTCCCAATTCATCAGTGATCGTATACTCGAATTCTTTCATTTCTTATCACTCCTTTTATCTTTCTATTTTCGCAGCCCCAAATCAGACTGGAATTGCCTCAAATCTCTCTGACAGCCTTTCTCACGCCCAACACATAGGCGGGTGAAACGGATAGCTCATCGATTCCCATATCCACGAACGTCTTTGTGAGCGTCGTATCCGCTCCCAGTTCCCCGCAGATGCCTACCCAAATCCCAGCGGCATGCGCATTATCAGCTGTCATCTTAATCAGGCGCAGCACCGCTTCATGATGGGAGTCATAGAAGCCGTCCAGCTTCTGATTCTGACGGTCAATCGCCAGCGTATATTGGGTCAGGTCATTGGTTCCCAGGCTGAAGAACTCCACTTCCTTCGCCAGCTGATCGCTGATAATGGCTGCGGCAGGTGTCTCCACCATGATTCCCAGTTCCACCTCTCCAAAGGGCTTTCCTTCCGCAGTAAGTTCTCTTTTCACGCCTTCAACGATCCCTTTGATTTCCCGAATCTCTTTAATCGAGATAATCATGGGGAACATGATCGCAGCTGTCCCATATACAGAGGCACGGTAAATCGCTCTCAGCTGGGTCTTAAACACTTCCTGTCTCGTCAGACAAATACGGATCGCACGATACCCCATTGCCGGATTCTCTTCCTTCGGGAGCTGGAAATAATCCACCTGCTTATCCGCGCCAATGTCCAGCGTCCGGATGATTACTTTCTTGCCTCCCATGCGGGAAAGAACTTCTTTATAGATCTCAAACTGCTCCTCCTCAGTAGGATAATCATCCCTTCCCAGATAGATGAATTCACTTCGGAAAAGCCCGATCCCGCCGGCATCTGACTGCAGCACCTTTTCCACGTTCTCCACGCTTCCGATATTCGCGTAGATATTGATCCGGCGCCCATCCGTAGTCACATTGTCAAGGCCTTTCAGCTGTTCCAGCTGTGCATGCTCCTTATCAGCCTCTTCTTTTCTCCGAAGCAGTTCTGCGAGCATCGCCGCCTCCGGCTCCATATAGAACGTTCCTTCAAAGCCGTCCACCACTGCCAGCTTTCCATCATATTCGTCCTTTAATTCCACATTCGTCTGCACCAAAGCCGGGATGTTCATGGAGCGGGCCAGAATCGCCGTATGGGAATTGGTGGAGCCTCCCTTGGTCACAAAGGCCAGGATCTTACTCTTGTCCATCTGCACGGTTTCGCTGGGAGATAAATCCTCCGCCAACAAAATGACCGGCTCATCAGACGCGATCCCTTCCTCTCCAATCCCCGCCAGGATCCGGGCAACCCTTCTTGAAATATCCAGCACATCCACGCTGCGGGCTTTCATGTAATCGTCATCCATAGAAGCGAATATCTGTGCAAACTGATCCCCGGTCGTGCTGACCGCATAGCCCGCATTCACCCCGGTCTCCCGAATCATCTGCCGGATGGCATCCAGATAATCGGCATCTTCCAGCATCATTCTGTGCACATCAAAAATCATCGCCTGCTCTTCTCCGGCTTCCTTCACCGCTTTTTCATACAGGCTTTCCAACTGACTGGAAGCTTTCTCCCGGGCCGCTTCAAAACGCTCTATCTCAGCCTCTACATTCTCCACCTTATCCTGCGTCAGGACGAATTCTTTTTTCCTGTACAGATATATTTTACCTACTGCAATTCCTTTTAATACGCTTTTGCCGAAACACTTCAGCATCTTAATATACCTCCCTGCGTGTCAATCATTTCTCAATCTCTATACAGTCATCTCCGGGAAGAACATGCATCCCCGTCTTTCCTGTAACGGATGTGAAATCCTGCGTATTGCAGATAACCATGGGAGTGATGCAGTCATAGCCAGCCTTCCGAATTGATTCGATATCGGCCTCCACCAGTGCTTCCCCTTTTTTTACCTTGTCCCCTGTATTCACCTTTGTCTGGAAATATTTTCCTTCCAGCTTCACCGTATCCAGACCGATATGAATCAGAATTTCCACGCCCTCCGGCGTCGTAAGAGCCACAGCATGGCCGGTCGGAAAAACAGTGCTCACTTCTCCGTCCGCAGGCGCATATACAAGTCCGTTCTCCGGAATCACTGCAATCCCCTTTCCCAGAATCTCCTCGCTGAACGTGGGATCATTCACCTGTGAGAGCGGCACACAGTCACCTGCAACCGGAGCTCCAATCATAATTCCTTTTTTCTTCAGGAAATCAAACAAACCCATTTCTCACCCTCCTCATCTCATGCGCTGTCCGCAACTGTCCATGGCCTGCTTTAACTGTATGGCCAAATAAACCTGTTCCTTTTCCGTCATTTTGCAATGATATTCATCCTCGACATATTTTTTCACTTCCTGCGCCA